>NZ_JAVVFL010000221.1:0-3275 GCF_032250635.1 Sulfurimonas sp. | reverse complement strand
TGGACAACTACCGCAAAACGCACATTCCAGACGGTCCCGGATATGAGGAGAAGTTCTACTTCAAACCCGGCAACACAGGGTTTAAAGTCTACGATACCAAGTACGCAAAAATAGGTGTGGGCATATGCTGGGATCAGTGGTTTTGTGAAACGGCAAGAGCTCTGACGCTAATGGGTGCGGAGATTATCTTCTACCCGACAGCGATTGGAAGTGAACCTGAGATTCATCTTGATTCAAAAGAGCATTGGCAGAGAGTTCAGATGGGACATGCCGCGACAAATACCGTTCCCGTGGTTGTCGCAAACAGAATTGGTGAAGAGATGGGCGAGACATGCAGCCTCAATTTTTACGGCTCATCGTTTATAACAGACTACGCTGGAGCAAAAATTGCAGAGGCCTCTAGGGACAAAGAGGAGATACTCTACGCAGAGTTTGACATAGAAGGGAATCAGAAACTGAGACACTATTGGGGACTCATAAGAGACAGACAACCCCAAATGTATAAAAACATCTGCTGATTTGGAACCATTTTTGCTACAATGTAGATAGCAAAAGAGTCTAAAAAAGGGTTGAGTTGATGGATATAGTATTAAGAGATAGCCTTATTCTTGTTACTACAGATTTTGATACGCTAAATACTCAATGGATGAAGGATTTTTTAAATCATCATTCAAGAGGGATGCTTTTTTTACCAAAAGCTGTAATGGTCTTTAGAAATGACACTTTGGCGGATGATAGAAAAATATTTATAAACCAGCTCTCCCAACATCATGCCGCAAAACATGATTTTTCACACGAATTTTTTCTTCGTTCACTTATTAAATTTGGAAATCAGCCAATCCGAATAGAGCTGGGCAAACAAGAAGAGCCTCAAGAGGTAAAAGTCAATCTCTACGCTTACAACAGTGACACTGTGCTTATTTCGCTTGATTATCCAAACTCATGGATTCTAAGTTATCTGCGTTCGCAACTTGAAGTTTATGTCGAGAGAGGAACCGATGTCTCTTTAGTGCTTGATGTCTCCGAATATAAGGCAAAGGCAAGATTGGAGAGAGCTCTTAACAAGCGCCATGTTTTGCACTACCAGATAAAATATAGCTACAACAACCGTTTTATGAGCAAGCTATATAGTGATTTTGCAAAATATAGTTTTGGGAGTCTCTGCAAAGAGGACGAAGATACACAAAAAAACAATTTTTACGCAATCCTGCAGTGTCCGGTAGGAGCAAGTCAAAGCGCTCTAAGAGACAGCTATAAAAGACTTGCAAAAGCATACCATCCAGATAAGATTTTGCAAGAGGCTCCACACATGGTAGAGCACTATACACAGAAGTTTCAACTTCTTCAAGAGGCATATTCCGCACTGAAAATTTAGAAAAAGTTATCTATAATCTCCTCTTTTTTTGCACTTTTTACAAGTGCTTCAAAATCCTGCGCGCTGTAGAGGGCAAGTTTTTTGCCCTGATGGCTAAGCAGCTCTTTTGAGAAACCTCTTTTAGAAAAAATAACTGCCTGAGTAGGCTCAATACCGAGTTTTTGACACTTGTCCAAAAGCTTATGCCACTCGCTTTTGTTGACTTTGTGATTTGACCATTTACACTCTGCGACGTAAATTTTTTCATCTTTTGTAATAGTCAATATATCTATTTCGACATTCGCATCCCAATAGCTTCCTGAGCTTAAAATCTGTGCGTCTCTGAGGTTATAGTTGAGCAAAACTTCGGAGAGCTCCTCAAAAACCAGACTCGTATAGCTGTGTCTTCTTTTGTGAAAATCTTTAAAGAAAGTCTCATACTTAAGCGCTTCAATCTCTCTTGCATGCGGGGCGATAAAGTAGAACCAAAACCTTATGAATGGGTGCGTAAAGAGAACTTTGTGAGAGATTCTGTATCTCGCCACCTCTCTTCTTAGTTTCCCATTTGGATTTAGGCTGCGAGCCGGCTCCTCTCTTGAGAACTCTATCTGAACAAGTCCTTTTTGCTCTAAAAAGTTAAGCGCGCTTCCGCCGTTTGCATTGTTAAGTCCAGCTCTGTTAAATGCTGAAAATATCTTTCGATCACCAACTGCCAAAGCACGAAGAAGACGAAGGCATCCCTTGTCCGCAAGAGTTAAATCCTCTATCTTTTTTCTAAGCGATACAAAATTATTTAGGAGGAGCTCTTCTATAAGAGAGTCAATCTCTTTGGTCGTATCTATCTCCCAGCCGAGTCCGCCAAAGATTGAAAAGTACTCAATCTGCGTCTCCATGTCATCTGGATAATTTCTTGAGTAAAAGGAGCGGAACTGCTCTAAGAGTCTGTTTTTTATCATTGATTTATTCTATCATAATTCACTTCCCCATTTCAACATATCGATGCCGTATTTTTCTCTTATGTTTTGCGAATGTTGGGTCAGTTTCTGCATTCTTTGTTCGTCATGAAAGCCTATAAGTGAGAGCCCCCTTCTTGACTCTCTCGTAAAACTTGAGCAGTTTATGCTTATGCGGATAATGTGGAGTCTTTTATGAATATCTGCTTCATTAAAGAGCGTTACGCACAAAGAGTCAAATTTTTTCTCGGTAAAAATCTCGCACAGAGTGATGTTCTTATGTGATTTTTGACTCATCTCATAGGCAAGGGAGAGATGAAAAACGGTAGGAATAACTTTGAGTTTCAAGATGGCAAAGCTGAGATGGCGGGCTAGAACATGCACTCTTCTTCTAAGTTCGTCTCTATCAAAGAGCGGGTCAAATGTTCGTGAAATTCCTATGGATTTGCGTACATGTTTTGTATGAATTTCATCATCGCTAAGTCCGCAAACTCTGGCGTAGAGCTCTTTTGCGTAAGGGCTCCATGACTCAAGTGTTCCTCTTCTTCTGCTCAGCTCTCCGAGCGTGTGAATCTGCGCACTTTCGAGTTTTGCCTTCATACTTTTGCCGATACCGGAAAACGCACCGACGGGAATCTTCTCTATAAAACTTTGCACTTCATCAGCGCACAGGACTTTGCAGCCAAAAGGTTTGGCATGTGAAGTGGCAAGTTTGGCGATGTAGCGTGTCGGTGCCGCTCCGATTGAGACCGGAAGCAGTGTAATCTTTTTTATCTCATGTCGTAAATCATCGATAAATCTGGGTATATCCTCATCATCAATCCACCCGCTAAGATCCCCGTAAAACTCATCTATGCTCGCCTGCTCGACAAGCGGAATTCTGGAAGACAAAAAGTCGTGAAGCTCATGTGAGAGCTTTTGATAGAGCGACATGTCGGGAGCTTTTATGATGAGATGAGGACAGAGAG
>NZ_JAVVFL010000015.1:0-19579 GCF_032250635.1 Sulfurimonas sp. | reverse complement strand
GTTTAGGTTTAAATCAACCTCCACAGCCACCAATAGAAACTTCTACTTTTTGTACAGCTGAATATAATTTACCGTCTCTGCCCTTTGCAACAACAGTTACGTTAGCAGTTTTTCTCATCTTAATCTTAGTCATAAGATCAGCAACAGAACCTTCTGGCAACTCCATAACCACAACAGCACTTCTCGGGTTAGCATCTTGAAATAGTGCAACTACAGCTAAATCTACTTTAGATTTAATACCGATTGGCACTGCACCACCGTTTTCAGCTAACTTTGGAGCTTTGATCTCAATTTGTCCATCTATCATTTCTGATGAACCAAATAGCGCCTCAATTGCCTCTTTAGAGCTAGGAGCTTCCCATGCTTTTGGAGCTGTTGCTCTAAAGTCAGTAGCACTTAAACTTACAGGTAACACGGATGCCGCAGCTACTGCTGTCGCACCTAAACTTAAAAATTTTCTTCTTTGCATTTTCTTTCCTTTATATAATGTTAGTAGATCTAATAAGTCTTACTTACTAGATTCTACCATAAATTTAACAATGTCTTTGACTTGATCGTCACTAAGGTCCATAGCTCCGCCTTTTGGAGGCATACCGCCAATACCGTTTATAGAGTTATGGTTAACTCTATCTATGCCTTGCTCCATTACTGTCGCCCAAGCATTCTTGTTTCCTACTGCAGGTGCGCCCATTGCATCAGTTTTATGACAAACTGCGCATGATTTCTCATACAGTTTTTGAGCCTCTGATACCGGTCCTGCATTTGGATCCTCTTTTGGAAGATCTTTTAGAGTAGAGTATGGAGGCACAACATTTGTAATCTCATTTCCAATTCTTGCTACCGGCTCTTTACCACAGTTAGTCATACAACGAGTTCCGACTGCACCGAAGTTTTTAGGCTCTGCAAAAAATGCTCTTACGTTGTCAATACCCTTTGGTCCATCGATATCTGGATAAAAACCGTTACGGTTTGGCATTACAATCTTTTTGAAGTTATCTTGATTTAACTCTTCGATATCTTCACCGTCTATTTGGATACCATTCTCAGCCAATAAGTAAGCAGTCATTGCATACATTTGATCTGGTGTATAACTTTTTGGGTTTGCATACGGCATAGCATCGCGAATGTACCAAATAAGTGTACTAGCTTGTGGCCAATATGTTCCGATTGTTCTTTTTGGAGCATCTTTTCCAGGGCAAGTTCTTTGGTTTGTAAGAGACTCTATTGATCCACCCGTTAGAGTAGGATAACCCTTACCCCCTGCACCGAAATCACCGTGACAAACAGCACAATCTTTATCGTAAAGAGCTTCACCCTCATCAACCGTACCGCTGCCAACAGGTAAACCTGTACCGTCAGGCATAATATCTGTATCCCAAGCCTTTAGCTCGTTTGGTGTCGGAGCTCTACCGAAGTTAACGCCTGTAGTCGGCTGCTCATTAAGAGCATACGCCGTATACATACCGTTTTCTCTTTTGTATGTAACACCGCCGTCTATAGCATCTTTTGTCGGGTTGTACATACCGTTAGCAGCTGACTGAACTTTTGCAGATGACGCACCTGCAGAGCCGCTTGAAGCGAAACAGCCTGTAAAGAAGAGCGCACTGCTTGCGACTACGGAAACACCAATAATAATTAGTTTACTATTTAATTTTATCATTTCTAAATCTCCCTAACTTGGACAGTTGTCTGTTCTAACTTGAACATTATGAACTGAACCATCTTGTCTTACTTCCCAAGTAACAATTGAGTTTCTATGATAAACACCTTCTACACCAATAATCTCTTTCTCTTGAGAAACAGACGGTTGAACAAATCCAGCATCATCCATCGCACGAGATTGAATCAAAAGAGGTTTTCCTTCATATTTGTACATATATGAGAATCTTGTCCATGATTTAGGAAGAACTAAACCTTTGAGTTTTGCTTCAACATAGTTGTCTCCACCATCAAATGATATATCTACCGCTGTAATAGTTCCATGACCACTCCACGCAATACCTTCAACCTCTACCAAGTCACCTTTTTTAAGGTCTGACCATGGCTTTTCAGGACAAGGAGTTGTGATAATTGAGTTAACTTCTAATGGATAAAAGTGTTGGATAGCTTTACCGCTAGCAGTAAGAACCGTATATTTAGAAGTCTCTTCTTTACAATACCACGGTTCTGCACCGAACTCTAAACGCTTAAGCCACTTAACACACAGGTTTGCTTCCCAGCCCGGTAACATCAAACGAACAGGATACCCTTGCTCAGGTCTGATTGCCTCACCATTTTGAGCCCAAACGATCATTGCATCATCTAAAACTTTTTCAACAGGAACCGTTCTGCTCATCTCTGAACCATCAGATCCCTCAGCTAACATCCATTTTGCAGTCGGTTTTAGACCGATTTCATCAAGGATAGTTTTTAGACGAACACCCGTCCACTCTGCATTACTCATCATACCTTTTACGAATTGTAAAGAGTTGAATTGAGGACCTTTCCACTCAGCAGCACCATTTGCAGGACACTCCATGAAAAGAATTCTGCTCTCAGACGGATATTTTTTCAACTGATCAAGAGTCAAAACAATTGGCTTATCAACAAGACCGTGAATCATAAGTCTAAACTTATTTGGATCTACATGCGCAACGCCGTTGTGTGTTCTAGTGAAATGCAATCCATTTGGAGTAATGATTCCCTCTAGTTCATGTAATGGCGTCATTGAAACAGCAGCATGCATGTCTCCAGCAGATGAAAGAAGACTTGATGTTCTTCTTACAACATTGTGCTCATACTTTGACGGTATACCATATGGATACTTATTAAGCTCGTCGCCTAAAGTTGTACCCCACTCCACATGGTGAACAATATTTTCATCATCCGCCAATAACTTAGCCGGTGCTAAGATACTTGTAGCAGCGATAGCGCTTACAGAATAAGCAGCAGTTCTTTTGAAGAAATCTCTTCTACTTGATTGCTCTACACTATTTGTAGTAGTAGTTTCTAAATTATTTTCAGAAATTTTACTCATTTATCATCTACCTCCTTCTCTTTAATCTTGTAGATTTTATAGTATGCACAGTACAAACTTTATACATAGTACAAAATGCAAGACGGAGATTATATATGAAATTAAATTAAATTGTCAAGCAATGTAATCAATAATGTAATAATTTTCTCACATTTTTATATTTCTTCACACTTTAATTAAAAAATTAACTTCTCTTATAGTTTTTATAATTGATACTAAAAATATGTTAAAATTATGCGAATATAAAGTTACTCAAAAACGGTGAAAAAATGTCAAAAAAATGTGTCGGAAAAATTATAGAACTTTTTATCTCTACAAAAGAGAGTTCTACAAGAGTTAATAGGTCTACTATAGAGCTGGATCTGCTTGGGATTATAGGAGATAAGTTTTACGACAAAGACAACAGCCGCTCTATCTTAATCACCTCTAGTGATAGTTACAACCTAACAAAAGATTATAATATAGATATGCCATACGGATATTTGGGTGAAAATCTTTTGATGGACTACAACCCATACTCCTTGAGTATGGGGAGCAGGCTTCAAATCGGCACAGCGATGTTTGAGATAAGCCAAAACTGTACTATATGCAACCATCTCTCCGTGCTTGACAAACGCATACCGAAACTTTTAAAAAACGATAGAGGCATCTTCGCAAAAGTTGTTACACCCGGAAAAGTATCAAAAGGTAATGACGTCTATTTGTTGCAAGAGTAGAGAAAAACGACTTCAAACTCCAAATAGCTTAAAGGGTACTCGCGAAGAAGTTTTTTGCTCTCTTTGTAACTCAGTACTTTTCTCGACCCGCTCACACCGCTTTTTTTTATGTAGCGAAACATATCTCTTGTCGATTCAAACTCAAGCTTATAGTTTACTACCTCGGTTTTTGCGTCAAAATACTTTTTTCCAAGCTCACAAACTTCCTCTGCACTTCTTAAGATTGTGTCAATTGATGCTGTTTTGTTTATGGTTTTAAATGTATTTGAAGTAAATATAGCTAAAGCAACGGGAGTATTTAACTTCTTGATCCTGCCAAAAACTTGCTCTAAATCATCCGCCCACTGAAGAGCCGAAGCAGAAAAGATAAAATTATATATATATGTAAGCCTATTTTCAAAAAGGGCACTGTCATTAAAATCTGCGTAGATAAGCTCAATCTTTGGTGATTTTGGATGCAGCTCTAGCATACCCTGCGCAAAATCTACTCCGCAAAAGTGCTTATAATCCCACTTGATTGCCTTACAAAGGCTTCCGCTTCCGCATCCTAAATCTAAAATATTTTTTGGTTTATCTTTTACATGGCTGAGCAGCTTCTCAATAACTCTGTTTTGTATAACGTTATAACTGTTATAATCAAGTGCGTATTTTGAAAATTCTGAGCTTATCTTCATCTTCTGTTAGCAACCAAAGATACAATAAAAATCCCGATTATGCATAGCACTATGGTTGCTCCTGAGGGGAGTGAAAAGTGAAATGAGAGAATCATCCCAACCAACACGCTAAAGAGTGAAAATACAAGAGAGATGAGCACTGTTTTTAAAAAGCCGACTCTAAATTGCAGTGCCGCGATGGTGGGAATAATCATAAGAGCACCTATAAGAAGGCTTCCGACTACCCTGATTGAGAGAGCAATAATAATTGCAACAACACTCACAAGCACAAAGTTTAAAATGTTTACCTTTATGCCGCTGGTCTTTGCCACCTCTTCATCATAAGCAATAAAATAGAACTCTTTTGAAAAGAGCAGCAGCACCCCCAAGGAGAGAGTTCCAAAGAGTGCAATAACCGTAATATCTTCACTGCTCACAGAGAGAATGGAACCAAAAAGATATGAAAAAAGTGAGTTGTTAAATGCCCCTCCAAGAGAGACGATAATGATTGCTACCGCCAAAGAGCCTGAGAGCAAAATAGCAAGAACTGCGTCGCTGTAGAGTGCGAATGCGCTTCTTAGATACTCAATCAGCCAAGCCGACAAAAGTGCAAAAACAACTGCCGACCAGAGAGGATTGTACTCTGCAACAAGACCTACAGCTACGCCTAAAAGAGCTGAATGTGCCAGCGTCTCGCCTATTAAAGAGTATCTTCTCAAAACAACAAACGTACCACTGATGGAGGCTAAGATGGCAATGATGACTCCCGCCAAAAGCGCTCTTTGCATAAAATCGTATTCAAACATCTCAAACATGTTAATGCTCGTGCTTGTGAACATGAAGCAGATGAGCCTCTATTCCGTAGAGTTCGCTCATCTCTTCACAGCTAAGTGCTTGCTTTGGGTTGTTGCAGATGATTGCTTTTTGGTTTATCGTAAAGAGTCTTGCTATATCATCGGCAATCACCCCTATGTCATGCGTTATAAAAACAATGGTAATACCCTCTTTTTGATTTAGCTCTCTAAGCAGTGCATAAAACCTTTTTTGAGAGCCAACATCTACGCCCGTATTTGGCTCATCCAGTATCAAGATCTCAGGTTTTGAAGCAAGCGCACGAGCTATCATGACCCTTTGTCTCTGCCCGCCTGAGAGCGTTCCTACCATCTTGTCTTTCAAGCCGCTTATATCCATCTTTGCCATTGCATCATCTACGAGTTGTTTATCCAGTTTGCTTAGTGGCTTGAAGATGCTTCTTTGTGATGTTCTGCCCATCTTTACGATGTCCAAAACAGTCGCCGGAAAAGAGGTGTCTATAAGCGAAGCACGCTGTGGCACATAACCGATTTTATGCCAATCTTTAAAATGTGAGAATTTTTTGCCATATATTCTCACCTCTCCCGAAGTTGGCTTCTCAAGACCCAAAAGCATTCTGATAAGCGTTGTTTTGCCTCCGCCGTTTGGTCCTATGATTGCAATATACTCTGAGGGGAAAATCTCCAGAGAGATGTTTGAGAGGATATTCTGCTCCTTAAGAACAAAGCTTAAATTTTTAACATCAAATATTGGAACGCTAAATTTCATTGGCACTTTAGGGCTTTAGATATTTTTTTAAGATTTCTTCTCATGATATCTTCATAACTCAGTTTCTCTTTTGCCTCATCTGCAGTGATATTGCCAAGCGGCTGAAGAACATCGTAAGAGACATTTGCCTCTTTTGCTATGCTTTTTATAGTTTTCTTATTCGCAAACTTCTCAAAAAATATGGTCTCTACGTTATGCTCTCTAATAAACTTAATAAGCTTTATCATATTTTTTGCGCTCGGCTCGGCTTCAGGAGATAGCCCGCTTAGAGCCTCTGTATGGAAGCCGTATCTAGTTGCCAGATAAGAAAATGCGTTGTGATTTACAATGATTGTATCGAGCTGACACGAGGAGAGCTCTTTTTTGTAATCTTCATCAAGATTTTTTAGCATTGCTATATAACTATCTCTGTTTTTCGAGTACAGCTCTCTGTTTTTTGGAAAAAGTGCAATAAGCTCCTCCGTTATTCGCTCTGTAGCAAGCATCATATTTTGCGGACTCTGCCAGTAGTGGGGGTCTACTCTGCCATGGTTGTGGTCATCATGGTTGTGCTGATCTTCATCTCCGCCAACCTCCATCAGTTTTACATGCAGACCCATATTGAGCGCTCTGTTTTTAAACTCAAACCCCTCTATCCACGGCTCCAAACCGATACCATTATAAAGAACAAGATTACTTCTTGATATCTTAACCATATCTTTAGGAGTCGGCGCATAGCTGTGCGCATCTACCCCAAAAGGTAGAATCATAAAGGTCTCCGCCGTGTCGGAGGCTATATTTTTTGCTATATCGTAGAGCGAAAAGGTACTCACCGCGATAGTAGGTTTTTCATTAAGTTTTTCTTCTGCCCCAAGAGATATTGACGTAACAAGCAAGATTGCAGTCAAAAAAAATTTATTTTTAAAATTCATTGATATTTCCAAACATTTTTTTGAAATTATATCTTATTTTGCAACAATTGGTTTTTTTGGGTATAATTCGCAACTTTTAAAACTCAGGATATATATAATGACAGCTAGTTTTCTACTTATTGTTCAAATAATTTTAGTCGTAATGATTATAATAGCGGTACTTCTGCAAAAAAGCTCAAGCATAGGTTTAGGGGCATACAGCGGCTCAAATGACTCTGTTTTTGGAGCAAAAGGTCCAGCAAGTTTTTTAGCAAAAACAACTTTTACTATAGGCTTTTTATTTGTTATAAATACAATAGCGCTAGGCTATATGTACTCATCGGCTGCAACTGAATCGGTCGTTGACAATATGATTGAAACAACTGACGTTCAAGCTCCATCTGCTATAACTCCAACACCCGCACAGAGCGAAACTACACCTCCGAAATAGTTGCAATTTTTTGCAACTACACTCTTTATAAAATCTTTTTTTTAGGCATTTCTCGCTACAATGGCGCCACTATTTTTCATACATAAGGAAACTAAATGCTAAATGAAATATTCAATGCATGCGAATCAGAGATGAGAGCAAGCGTAAATCATATGCTAAAAGATTTTAAAACACTTAGAACAGGTAAGGTGACCACCTCTGTTTTGGACAATGTCAGAATTGATTACTACGGAACTATGACTTCACTTGATCAGGTAGGCTCCATTTTGGTAGCGGATGCAACTACAATCGTTATCAACCCATGGGAAAAAAACCTTCTCTCGACCATTGAGAGCGCTATATCAAAAGCAAACGTAGGTGCAAACCCAAACAATGATGGTGAGCAGATTAAACTATTTTTTCCTGCCATGACAGTTGATCAGAGACAAGAGTCGGCTAAACAGATGAAGGGCATGGGCGAGACTGCAAAGATTGCTATCAGAAACGACAGAAAACATGCTAATGACAAAATCAAAAAGCTTGAAAAAGACAAAGAGATAACGGCTGATGAGTCAAAATCTGCTCAAGAGAACATACAAAAACTTACAGATAAATTCATTGCAGAAGTTGATAACATTCTTAAAACAAAAGAAGCAGAGATACTAAAGGTATAAGCCAGATGGATATTAAAAAAATATATATGGATTCAGATGCTCTTTTAGAGGGGCATTTTAAACTAAGCAGCGGTAACCACTCACAATTTTATCTCCAATCTGCAAAAGTTTTAGAAGATCCAAAAACAGCAAAACTTCTCGCAGATGCTCTGGCTAAAGAGATTAAAAAGAGCGGTTTGGAAGTAGATACTGTCTGCGCCCCCGCTCTTGGCGGTCTTATTGCAGGTTTTGCGCTTGCAACCGCACTTGATGTCCGCTCTATATTTGCCGAGAGAGTGGATGGCAAGATGAGTATTCGCCGAGGCTTTGAGATAAAAAAGGGCGAGAGAGTCTTGATGTGTGAAGATATCATCACAACGGGTGGATCTGCTATGGAAGCAGCGCTAGTTGTAAAGAGTCTTGGAGGCGAAATAGTAGGCGTTGCCGCACTTGCCAACCGCGGTTTTTGTAAACGAGAAAATAGTGATATTACAACAAAACCAAACTGTAAACTTCCGCAAGATATTCCATTTTTTGCGCTGGAGGATTTCACGTTTGAGATGTATGCTCCTGATGAGTGCCCTATGTGCAAAGCCGGAAGCGAAGCTATAAAGCCCGGCTCAAGAGGAAATTAAAATCCAAAACGAGCTTAGTTAGAAGGTGTTGTTTTTGAAACTAGCCACTCTTTTTTTTACATTGATGCTCTTTTTTCAAAATGCACATGCTTCTGAGATGCCTCAAGATGAGCTGCTTAAAAAGATGATTGGCAGAATGCTTATCATCGGTTTTGACGGACAAAGCGTTACAAAAGATAGCAAAATCGTAAAACAGATACAAAAATATGAACTCGGCGGTGTCATTTTATTTGACCGCCACTTCAACGACAGAAGCAAAACAAAAAATATAAGTTCTCCTTCGCAGCTAAAAACTCTTACCTCATCGCTCAAATCATTCGCTCTAAAACCGCTTCTAATCTCCGTTGATCAAGAGGGAGGAAAAGTTGCAAGACTCAAGCCCGCATACGGTTTTGAAGCAACACCCTCCGCTAAAGTAGTCTCTGAGATGGATGCCTACATGACGAAACGTGTCTATGACAATCTTGCAAAAACGCTTAAAGATGCAGGTATCAACTGTAACTTCGCGCCGGTAGTAGATTTGGCAACCAACCCTCAAAACAGGGTTATTGTCGGACTAAAACGCTCATATTCAAGCGAACCAAAAGAGGTCGCTAAGTATGCAAAAATATTTATGGGCGCACTAAGAGAGAAAAATATCATCTCTGTTTTAAAACATTTTCCCGGTCACGGTTCATCGCTTGGAGACTCGCATAACGGGTTTGTAGATATCAGCAAGACATGGAGCGAAGTTGAACTAGAGCCTTACATAGAACTTATCCACTCAGGGGATGCCAGCATGATAATGACGGCTCATGTCTTCAACTCAAATCTTGATGAGCTTTATCCCTCAACGCTCTCATACAAAGTAAACACGGAGCTGCTACGTGATAAGCTAGGCTATGAAGGGGTGATTGTTAGTGATGATTTGCAGATGGGAGCGATTGCAAATCATTACACTCTTGAGCAGATTGTGACACTAACTATAAACTCTGGAGTGGATATACTGCTCTTTGGCAATCAGTTAGCCACTCAAGATAGTGATGAACTTGTAGAGACTATTTTGGCTCAAGTAAAAAATGGCTCAATCCCTCTAAGTAGAATTTTAGAGTCAAATTCAAGAGTAGAACAGTTGTTCACTAAGATAAAAACAAAATAATGCAAAGTGCTTTTTCAACTCTAGACTGGATTGTATTTGCCTCCTATTTTATCATGCTTGCCGTTACATCCGCTGTTTTAAGCCGCACCAAAATCAACTCCTCGCGGGACTATTTTTTATCCCCACACGCAATGCCGATGTTTGCCGTCGCTCTATCTGTTTTGGCTACTTCACAATCAGCCGCCACTTTCTTGGGTGCTCCCGAGTACTCTTATGTGCATGATTTTACATTTATAGGGTTTTACTTCTCTGCACTTTTGGCGGCTGTTTTTGTAGCTTACGTTTTGATTCCGAAATATTATGAGATGAAGGCGGTTACGGTCTATGAACTCCTAGAAGCCAGATATGGCCAGAGCGCAAAAAAGCAGGCAGGTGTGATGTTTCTTATAGGGCGAGTGCTTGCCAGCGGAGCAAGACTCTACATCGGAGCGCTCGCAATATCGATGATTTTATTTAGCGATATACTCTTTTTTCATGTTGCACTATCCATTTTGGTTTTAATGTTTGGAGCGCTTGCATACACCTACTTCGGCGGTGTGCGTTCCGTCATCTTAAGCGATGTTATTCAGGCTGTGACATATATCGGAGCAGGAATCGCTGTTCTTATCTATCTCTACACTTCGCTTGAACACATTGAGATTATAAAGACGCTTAACGAACAGAACAAACTAAATTTTTTAGATACATCGTTTGACGGCAGTTTTAGTATTATCGGGCTTCTTGGCGGCTGGCTTCTTCTAAACATCGCTGCCTTCGGACTTGATCAGGATATGACGCAAAGAGTATTGGCATGCAAAAATAAAAAAGAGGCGGCAAAATCACTTATTGTCTCTATTTTGCTCACCATTCCCGTCGTACTTCTTTTTTTGGCAATCGGCTCGCTTCTGTACCTCTTCTATATGCAAAGCAGCGTAACACAGAGTTTTGAGGGCGAAAAAATTACGATTTTTATGTACTACATACTAAACGAGATGCCTGAGGGTTTAAGAGGGTTGGTTACAGTCGGAGCAATTGCGGCAGCACTCTCAAGCACAAACTCAGTTCTTGGCGCCATGGCATCGGTTGCAGTTGAGGATCTCTACAGACCATGGAGATTAAAACAAAGCAAAGTGGAGGAGCAGCACTTTGTAAAAGCCTCACGATTTGCAGTGCTCCTTTTTGCTGTGCTTCTCTCTATTATGGCGATGGTGAGTTACTTCTGGCAGCGCCACGGAGACCTCTCTCTTATCAACTTTGCGCTTGGCGTTATGGCATTTGCATATACGGGGCTTTTGGGTGTATACTTCTCGGCAATATTTACATCGCGCGGAAATGAGAAGAGTGTTTTATGGGGTCTTTTTGGCGGATTTGCGACGGTTCTAGCGCTTCAGCCCTATACCTTTGGCTTTGAGATTGGTTTTTCATGGCAGATGGTTATCGGCACCGCCGTAGCATTTTTGATCGTTCAAACAGGAGGAGCAAAAAATGAGTGAATTTTACATCGGTGTAATGTCGGGAACAAGTCTTGACGGCATTGATATTGCCTACTGCCAAATCAAAGAACACAGCTTTGAACTCCTTCACTCGGACAAATACTCTTTTGACAAAGAGATAAAAGAGAAAATTTTAAAAGCGCTAAAAACCCCTGTAACACTTAAGCAAATCGGCGAACTTGATACGCGCCTTGGAAAAATGTACGCAGATACGCTAGAGCGTTTTATATCCCAAAAAAAGATAGATAAAAAGCAGATAGCCGCTATCGGTCTGCATGGACAAACACTGTGGCATGAGCCCGATGGTGACTATCCCTTCTCCATGCAACTGGGCAATCCTAACGTTATCACAGCGATTACAGGCGTTAGTGTCATTAGTGATTTCAGACGAAAGGACATGGCGTTAGGCGGTCAGGGCGCTCCCTTTGCACCCGCATTTCACCAATATATTTTCTCAAGACTAAAGAGCAAAATTGCCGTTGTAAATATCGGGGGGATGGCAAATTTGTCTCTTTTGGGAGAAAATCTCATGGGGTACGATACCGGATGCGGAAATGTTCTTATGGATTACTGGGTTTCTCTTCACAACAGTGCAACGTTTGATGAGGATGGAAGATGGGCAAAATCAGGAACTCCAAACTCTGAGCTCTTAGTGCAGATGCTTAGCGAACCCTATTTCTTAAAAAAAGCTCCAAAGAGCACGGGACGAGAGCTTTTCAATGGGGCATGGCTTGAGAGAGAGCTTGAGATTTTTCTACAGAAAAAGGGCGGCACTCTGCATATAAAGAACAGAGATGTGCAGGCAACGCTTTTGGAACTGACAGTCTCAAATATCGCAAATGAGGTCAAAAAAAATGAAGTAAATTTACTTATAGTATGCGGCGGCGGTGTTAATAACGGCTATCTTATGCAGAGACTCGGAGATGTACTAAGAGGTGTGGAAGTGGTTTCAAGCGATGAGTGCGGGGTAAGCAGCGAGTTTATGGAAGCTATGGCTTTCGCATGGCTCGCACATGAGAGAGTGCACAAAAATTGTGTTAAATTATCCTCCGTAACAGGAGCGTCAAAAGATTCTATATTGGGTGCTATTTATGAGTAAAACAGAAACTTGGCTAAAAACAACGACCTTTAAAAACTACATTGTTGAGTCTGCTCTGGCAGATGCGAGTTTTAGAAAATATTACAGGCTGCGAGACGGCAACAAAACCGCACTTCTAATGGACTCTTCACTTGAAAAAGAGTCACTTAAATCCTTTCTTGATGTGACATCGAGACTTCAAAGCGCAGATGTAGGCGTGCCTAAAATATTTGAACAAAATATAGATAATGGCTACTTGATACTCGAAGATTTCGGGACTAAGCACTATCTGGATATCTTAAATCAAAACAACTTTAAAGCTTACTACACAAAAGCCATGAACACTATCTTAAAGATGCAAAAAGCCAATGTCACGGGACTTCGGCTTTATGACAAAGAGTTCCTACATGCAGAGATGGATTTGATGCAGGAGTGGTACATAGAAAAATATCTTCATGTAAAGCCGACAGAGGCGCAAAAAGAGCTTATAGCGAACAGCCTTGATACCATCTCAAACACTGTTCTTGAACAGCCACAAGAAACATTTGTTCATCGCGATTTTCACTCAAGAAACATAATGCTAAAAGAGAACAATAAACTCGGCATCATCGACTATCAAGACGCGATGAGCGGTGCTATCACCTATGACTTGGTCTCGCTGCTAAAAGATTGCTACGTCGCTTATGACAGAAGAAGCATAAAAGAGCTGGCTCTAGAATTTCGCGACAAAAAAGGGCTCAAAGTGGACAATGAAACATTTATAAAATGGTTTGATTTTATGGGACTTCAAAGACATATAAAGGTGCTTGGAATCTTCTCTCGCCTTCATATCCGCGATAAAAAAGAGAGTTATTTAAAAGACATACCTCTGACTCTCAAGTATGTTATAGATACGGCAAGCAGATATAACGAAACACAAGAGTTTGCAAAATTTCTAAGCAGCCTTAAATGAAAGCTATGATTTTAGCAGCAGGACGCGGAGAGAGAATGCGTCCGCTTAGCGATAAAACTCCAAAACCGCTTTTAAAAGTTCATGGCAAAAGTCTTATTGTTTGGCATATAGAGAGGCTTGCTTCTCTTGGATTTAGCGAAATAGTCATCAATATAGACCATCTCGGCGACATGATAGAGAAGAGTCTGGGCGACGGCTCAGAGTGGGGGGTCAACCTAATCTACTCGGATGAGAGACAAAGCGGGGCGCTTGAGAGTGCCGGCGGGATTATAAACGCTCTGCCTCTTATAGAGAGTGAGACATTTTTGGTAGTAAACAGCGATATCTGGTGCGACTATGAGTTTGAAACAGGTTTTGACCTAAGGGATGACTTGGCTCATCTCATCTTAGTTCCAAATCCAAAACATAATCCAGATGGGGACTTTGCGCTATATAAAAACAGGGTTAGCAACGATACAAAAAGAAGATTTACGTTTTCAGGTATCGGGTACTACTCTGCTAAACTTTTTGAGGGCTTACAAAACCAAAAGATGCCGCTTGCACCACTGCTTAGAGAGGCGGTAGAGAAGGGCAAAGTAGGCGGCTCTCTTTATGACGGAAGATGGTATGATATAGGCACGCCGCAAAGGCTTAAAGAGATAAACGCTACTTCTGTATAAACTGCCCACACCCTTTTATCTCTGTGCCTTTAAAGGTCTTATAGTCCTTATTTCCCTCTAAATATGATTGATATCTTGCGCACTCATCACTTTTCATGCATATTTTATTGTCGCAAGCCTTATCTACTTCCATCTCTATTCCTATTTTAAATTTTTTTGAAATTATAACAAATATTTTTATTACCTAAAATAGGATTTGGTTTAACATGCTATACTAAAATTGATAGAAAAAAAGGTTTATGATGTTTAAAATATTTTTTATACTTTCTCTGGGAACATTGCTGTTTGCAAAATATGACAACTGCGAATTTAAAAACAAAGATTATATAGATGTCTGCAACAGTGCCGTCAAAAACGGTGTCTCATATGAGTATGCAAACAAGTTTTTGCTCTCTTACTTTAAGACAAAAAAGTTTGATGAGATTAGCTATAAATATCTTCAGCCAAAATACATTACAACCCATAAAAAAAATGAGAAAAAAGCAAATAACGTGCTTGTAAAGTATGTGCCCGATATGGTTAAGCATCTCAAAGAGTATAGTGAGGTTTATGATTTTGCAGAGCAAAAATATGGCGTAAACCGTGAGATAATTGCCGCTATTTTGATCAAAGAGACAAGGCTTGGAAAGATAAAGCCGACCCATGACGCATTTATTGTCTTTAACACTTTGGTCGTCAGAACAGAGCCAAATACACCAAGAGAGAAGTGGCTTATAAACATGGGAAAAACAAACATGGCTTCCATAATTACCCACTGCTACAAAAAAGAAGTAACGCCCGAAGAGTGCACCCTGCCAAGCTCTTACGCAGGAGCAGTCGGCATTCCACAGTTTATGCCAAACAGTTTTGTATATGCCCATGGGTATAAAACGAAAATAGCGGATTTGACAAAGATGGAAGACGCCATCACATCTACAGCTAATTTTTTACGCCAAAAAGCAGAATTTACAGAGCTGATAGAGTGGAGCAAAATACCCGATATCGTAAGTATTGAATCCAAATGGTACGACTATGAGTTTGAAAATGAGAACGCTTCACTAGTTTATGAGAAAAGTTCCAAAGCAGACAAAACATACGACTGTTTTGCATGTGACAAGGAGGAACTCCAATATCTAAGAACTTATGCCAAAAAAATAATGCGCTACAACAACTCTTCAAACTACGCCATCGGCGTTATGCGTCTCGCGTATGATGCACATACTATGCTTGAGAAGTAAAGTTTAGTTACTTTTTTCTCGGGTCTTTAAAATAGAGCACACACCAGCCATCTGGACTTATGGAACCCTCTACTATTTTACACTCGTTTGTTTCTGGCAAAAAATGAAGACAGTCTATACATTTTTTACCATCTTTTGGACTATCCTGATACATCGTCTTCTCTTTTGTTCCTTTTGCTAAAAGCGGAGAAACACCCCATGTTACAAGCCCAAGCATAGCCATATATCTGAAAAAATCTCTTCTTGATGAAACTTTCATTCTCATCTCCTACTAGGAATTTGTAAAAATTACATTTAACCATAAATGCTCTTCCCACAACTATACTTTATTCTTTTTCTCTTAAATATTCATAAACAATAAAATCTACTCTCTTCGTCAAATTTTATTTTATTAAAAAATTGTGGCTTTTAGCGTATGGGACTTTTGGGGCTTTACAACTCTCGCATCATCAAAGGCGTTTGCTGATTCTATGCAGAGCATATGCTCGTAGGCATCTTTTTTCATTGCGCTCATTCTTGAAGTTTTTTCTATCCACGGATTCCAAACAACCACGGAAGATGAGCCGTCGTTGTTTATGATAATCTCTCTCTTTTTATCTTTTAAAACGATTTTGCCATCAACCTCTTGGTAAACTCTGTCGACCTCTTGATTGAAGCTTATATCGCCCTCCTGCACCTCATTTTTGTATGTAAGCGCATCAAGATATGGTTTTTTATCCAACCCCTTGACACTCACATTAGAGATATGCGAAACTTTAAAATAGCTATGCAGCGCTTGTGTAATCTCAAACTCTTTATCATCTATATTTGTAGTTTTAAGTTCCATAGTAAGCTTATCTGAGATAGTGACATGCAGCTCAAGCTCAAATTTATAGAGCCATATCTTGAGTGTTTGGTTACTATTAGTCAGCCTAAAAGTCAAAGTTGTTCTCTTCTCGTCCGACTCATCACTATAGACAAGCTCCCACATGGAGACTCTTGCAAAACCGTGTTGCGGCAGAGATTTGTTTTCATGAAATCCAAACCACGGCCAACAGATAGGAACACCACCGCGGATAGCTTTTCCTGGCTCAAAATCACTTACTTCGCTTAGCCAAAGTATCGGCTCTTCATCCACTCTAGCGTAGTGAAACAGATGTGCACCCTGCAGAGCAATTTTTGCCTCTGCAGCAGAGTTTTTTACCTCAATATACTCAAAGCCGTTAGAGAGTTTTTTGTGAGTTATCACAACTCATTCCAAGACTTTATCTTGTGCCATTTTATGGCGTAGAGGAGTATAAAAAGATAACTAATCATCCCTAGAAGATAGGTTGATTGCATATCTCCGCTGATATGGGATATTTTTCCAAATATAAGAGGAAGAATGGCTCCGCCCGCTATAGCCATAATCAAAAGAGCGCTTGCTTGTGCAGTGCGCTTTCCCAAGCCCTCAAGTGCTAGCGGCCAGATTGTCGGCCAGACAAGAGCGTTTGCAAATCCCAAAAGTGCTACAAAAGTTACCGTATTCGGAAGAGTTCTAATACCGCTCCATCCCCATAAAACCTCTGAAATTCCGTGACTTTGAGATGAGAGCACTACGCCGAGCAAAAAGAGTATTCCAAAAAGTGCAGAGCCTATGAGTGCACGCTCTTGCGAGAGATATTTCGGTATGAGCGCGACACCCAGCGCATACCCAATCACCATAAAAGACATTACATAAGAGGTTAGGGCGGTGACATTTGTTAAGCCTAAATGCTGTCCGTAAAGTCCGATGGTGTCTCCCGCCATAACCTCTATGCCTACATAGAAAAAGAGTGCAGATGCACCCAAAACCACGCGCGGAAACGCAAAGATACTCTTTTGTTCATCGGCTTCATCTTTTTCAAACTCAAGTTCGGGAAGCTTGGAGAACTTCACAAGGATGATAAGAGAGCTAAGCAGCAGCGCCATAACAATGTATGGAACTACAAGCTTTGAAGCAAGCTCCTCTTTTGAGTGTGCGGTAAGATCCTCCAAAGAGCCGATGCCTGAGAGTATAAAGGCAGTAAAGAGAAGAGGCGCAATGACCCCCGCACCCTTGTTTATAAGCCCCATGATACTTATGCGCATCGCCGCGCTCTCTATGGGTCCTATGCAGACTATGTAGGGGTTTGATGCGGTCTGCAAGATGGTAAGACCCGACCCGAGCGCAAAAAGAGCTATCAAGAAAAGTGTAAAACTGGCACTCTGCGCTGCTGGGATAAAGAGAAGACTTCCCACTGCCATTATCGCCAAGCCGAGTGCCATTGAGTTTTTATACCCTATTTTTTCAATCACATAAGACATCGGCAGAGCCATTACAGTATAGGAGATGTAGAAGACAAATGTTACAAA
This sequence comes from Sulfurimonas sp., assembly GCF_032250635.1. Lineage (GTDB taxonomy): Bacteria > Campylobacterota > Campylobacteria > Campylobacterales > Sulfurimonadaceae > Sulfurimonas. Next base: position 2,137 of record NZ_JAVVFL010000015.1, on the reverse strand, counting down.
AAGGGCTTCAAACTCGTTAAGGTCGCATATAACCTTTAAAAATGGGATAAGCGAGCCGTTTAGCCATGTAACAAAGCCAAATATAAAGAAGAGAACCCCTATGATAACCATTGGAAGGAACGATGTTTTGTTAGACATTTTTAAGCCCCTTAAGATAGTTTGCAACGCCGTCTTCATCATTTGTGTGCGGCAGAACTATTTTTGCCACCTTTTTTACGCCCTCTTGAGCATTGGCAACTGCAACGGATGTTCCCGCTAACTCAAACATGCCTATGTCATTAAAGTTGTCTCCAAAAACCGTCAACTTCTTTAAGTCAAAACCGATTGCTTCGCTTACACTTCGTATGCCGTGGGATTTGTCTGCATCTTTGTGAAGCAGAGTCAAAAAGTAGCAACCCGCATAGGCTTCTGGAGCCAAAATATACTTAAGAGTGTCTCCAAAAACTCTCCTAAGATGCGATGCGACTCTTCTTAAAAGCTCCTCTTCACCAAAATATACAATCTTAAAATTATCACTTATTGCGCGAAGGTTTCTCTCTTGATGGTGATGGTCATCTTTTTTGTAGTTTTTAAGAATCTTTGTTTGATATGCATTTAAAACTGTAGAGTAGGAGAAGGCTTCGCTCAGATTTTTATCCGCCAACGAGAGGATGAAGGGGTAGATACCGAACTTTGCGCCCTCGTCTACAACCGCATCCCCAACCTCTTTGTTTATAAACTTTGTGCTGATTATTTTTTTATCCATCGTTGCTATCAAAGCACCGTCAAGCAGTATCATCGGAGCATTGACATCTACATCTTTTAAAAACTGTGCCGTCTTTTTATATGTTCTAGCAGTTGCGATACTAAGGATGGAGTCAACTCCAAGACCGTTCCATATCTCTTTTGTAAAGGAGCTCACAGACAAATCGGTTCGCAAAAAAGTGTGATCCAAATCCGTAATGTAGGCATTTTTCATTCTGATTAGTACCTCATCTTACATGAGCCCATTTTTTCCACAAGCAGACGTCCTACTTCAACTTTGGTATCAACAATGGAGGTAATATCTAAATCCTGCAAATTCTCTTTATCTTCAAGAGTAGCGACTTTTACTATAAGGTTGATATCTTTTGTATGCTTTAAAACCGCCTCACAAATCGCTCTTTTCTTCTCGATATTATCAAGTGTAACTATAATTGCCGCCGAACTCTCTACATGAAGTGCTTCTAAGAGTGAGAGTTTTGACATATCTCCCAAATACGCCTCTTTTCCGCTAGATAGTGCCTCTTGAACATGCTTTGGGTTGTTGTCGATTATGACATACGGAGCGCCAAGCACATCAAGATTTTTGGCGACAAATTTACCGATGGTACTGTAGCCGCAGACGATTACATGGTTTTTTCTGGATATAAATGCAGAGGTGTTTAGCCCAAGATATTCAAAACGGGTAACATAGGCAACAAATCGATTGATTCTTGAGATAAAAAACGGGGTCACTACCATTGAGAAGATAACCACAAGAACGAAAAGAGACTCAAGCTCTCTTTCCAAAAGACCGCCCATGCTTGCAACCGCAAAGATAACAAAGGAGAACTCTCCAACCTGTGAGATTGCAAGTGCTGTTTTTAAGGAGAGCACATGTGAAGATGTGATGCGCACGACAATATAGGTAATAATAGTCTTCAAAACCAGAACGATCAAGAAGATACCGACGATGAGTCCGATGTTGTCAATAAAGAAAAGAATATCTATCTTCATACCTACAACAATAAAAAATGTTCCAAGAAGAATATCTTTAAAAGGTGCAATGTCCGATTCTACTTTATGATGATATTTTGTCTCGGCTATAATCATTCCCGCCACAAATGCCCCCAGAGAGTATGTAAAGCCCATGTAGGAAGCTAAAAGTGCAGCAGAGACGACTATAAAAAGAACCGAACCCATAAAAAGCTCATCAACTTCGCTTGAAGCCGAGAAGTGCAGAAGCCAAGTCATAACTCTTTTTCCCACGATAAACATAAAACCGATAACAAAAACGGCACTTATAAAAGTATTTCTAAGTATCTCAGGAACCGATTGGTCGCCGTTGCTTGTTAGAAATCCCAAAAGTATAAGTATAGGAATAAAAATCTGATGCATTTGATTTCACTCTGAACTG
>NZ_JAVVFL010000220.1:0-3323 GCF_032250635.1 Sulfurimonas sp. | reverse complement strand
ACCCCTTATTACATGTGCGATGAGTCTTTGCTTCGCGCAAATCTTGAAGTTTTAAACCGTGTTCAAAGAGAGAGCGGAGCGAAGGTTATTCTAGCGCTTAAAGGCTTTGCGATGTGGAGCACATTTCCTCTGGTAAAGCAGTATCTTAAAGGGTGCACTGCAAGTGGTCTACACGAAGCGCTTTTAGCCAGAGAAGAGTTTGCAAAGGATGATGAAAATCTTGAAGTCCATACATACTCACCTGCATATAAGGATGAGGATATCGAAGATATTGCGCGTATATCCGACCACATAGTCTTTAACTCGCCAAATCAGCTCTTCAAATATTACGATAGAGTCAAAGAGATAGACGCAGAAATTAGCCTCTCTTTGAGAATAAATCCTGAGCAATCCTCCTCTCCAAAAGATATCTACAACCCATGCGGGCTCTACAGCCGACTCGGCACAACGCTTGAAAATTTTGACGAGAGAGTTTTGGAGTATATTGACGGGCTCAATTTTCATGCCTTATGTGAACAGGATGTTGATGCACTAGAAGATGTTTTAGAGGCTTTTGAAGCAAAATTTTCAAAGTACTTTAAAGGGTTAAAGTATATTAATTTCGGCGGCGGTCATCATATAACCAAAGAGGGATATGATGTTGATAAGCTAATCCGCATCATAAAAAAGTTTAGGGCGAAATATGATGTTGATGTCTATTTAGAGCCGGGTGAAGCGGTCGGATGGCAAACAGGAGTGCTTGTTAGCACTGTTTTGGACATTGTTCATAACGGTATGGATATAGCTATTTTGGACACATCTGCAGAGGCTCATATGCCAGATACGCTTGCGATGCCGTATCGTGCAATGGTTCGCGGCAGCGGTGAAGCCGGAGAGAAGCCTTACACTTACCGTTTTGGAGGAAATACCTGTTTAGCAGGGGACATTATGGGAGATTACTCTTTTGATGAACCGCTTCAAGTAGGCGACAGAGTGATATTTGAAGACCAGATTCACTACACATTTGTAAAAAACACTACTTTTAACGGCATCAAGTTACCTTCATTGGCTATACTAAGAGAAGATAAAACTCTAGAGTTAATTAAAGAGTTTGGATATCAAGAATATAAAAATAGATTATCGTAAGGGGAATTATATGCAAGAAGATAAACAGAGATGGAACGAGAGATATTTGGACAATCCAATGCCGCAGAGTGTTTCTCCTTTGCTGGAGAAATATATAGGACATGCAAAGGTCGGTCAGGCTATTGATGTGGCATGCGGTACAGGTAGAAATGCACACTTTTTAGCCGATTTGGGCTTTTTGGTTGATGCGGTAGATATTTCTGATTATGCGCTAGAGAGAGTAAAAAACAGTTCTACGATAAAAAAAATAGATACGGATTTAGATAAATACAATCTAACTCCAAATAAATATGATTTAATCGTTAATGTAAACTACTTAAACCGACGCTTAGTTTCTCAGATGAAAGAGGCTCTTCGTAGTGGAGGAGTTTTAGTTTTTGAGACTTTTATAGTCGCTCACGGAGATTTTAATCTCCCGACAACGAACCTCGACTATTTGCTGCGCAAAAATGAGCTTCTGCACTCTTTTATAGGGCTTGATGTTATCTATTATGAAGAGAGAGTAGATATAAATTTAAGAGGAGAAAAGATTAAAGTTGCATCTTTGGTTGCCAAAAAATCATAAAATTTTATTATAGTTTAATGGCTTAAGTGTTTAAAATTTGTTATAATCCGATACTTTTTTTATGCAAAGGGGCGTAGACTTATGAAAAAAATAGTTACTATATTTGCTTTTGTGGTATTTTCAACACTCTCTATGATGGCTGCTGAGGCTACTATTAACTATAACGGCGAGGTAGTTAAGGTTAAAGGAAATTTTCCTATAGTAGGTGCTAAGGCGCCCGTTGCTCGTGTTACTGAACCTGATTTTTCAATAAAAACAATTGGCGGGAAAAGCGATGCTGTTCAGGTCGTTGCCACAGTACCCTCAATTGACACTCCTGTATGTTCTGCTCAGTCAAAAAGATTTGATGATGAGATAAAGCAATTTGATGGAGTTGATATGACAGTTGTTTCAATGGATCTTCCTTATGCAGATGACCGTTTTTGTAAAGGGCAGGGTATTAAAAACATCTCCATCGCTTCTGATTTTGCCTATAGAGAGGTTGGAGAGAATTACGGTGTAATAGTAACAGACGGCGAGCTAAAAGGTCTACTGGTTAGAGCAGTTTTTGTTATTGGAAAAAACGGAAGAGTTGTTTACCAAGAGATAGTTCCAAATGTCGGTGATGAACCGGACTACAAAAAAATTATGCAAGCTATAAAAACAGCAAACTCACATAAATAGAGACAAATAGAGAGTTTAACAAGGATAGTAAATTTTTAAGAAATACATTTTACACTTTGTTATAACTGCAATATTTTTACCGATTATTGCTTTTTCTAGCAGTAGTGACTCCGCATCAATAAATATTACTCAAAATAAAAATAGTTTCGATTTAACGATTTTGCTTGAAGATAAGAGCTATATACTTGAAGAGAGTCTTGATTTTGCCGTTACAGGCGATGAAGTAGCAATAAGCAGCATATTTTATCCCGATTCTACAAAGTATAAAGAGCAGGATGTTTTCTTTGATGATGTAAACATTAGAGCAAATCTTGAGGGAAGTAGCGATAAAGAGTTTAAAATTGTACTCAGCTATCAAATCTGCTCCTTAGATAAAGAGTGCTCAGAACTAAAAACATTCCAAAAAGAGTATCGGCTTTTTAAAGAAGAGGCTCTTATGGATAAAAATTCTCTCTTATCTTTAGAGCAAAAAGATATTATAAGCGAGCAGGATGCTATTGCCGAAATGCTACAAAACAGTGGCGTTATCTTAATATTGGCGACATTCTTCGGCTTTGGTCTGCTTCTTGCCTTTACTCCATGTATGCTTCCCGTAATCCCGATACTCTCAGCAGTGATTATCTCTAAAAAAGAGAGCATAAGTACAAGACAGGGCTTTCTTATCTCTCTTACATACGTTGTCTCAATGTCCGTTGTTTATGCTCTTGCAGGTGTTTTAGCGGCATCACTTGGAAGTAATATACAGGCATTTTTTCAACAGACATGGATTATAGTAACGGTAAGTTCTCTCTTTTTCTTGTTGAGTTTGGCAATGTTTGGTACATTTACGGTTCAAATGCCCAAAAAAATACAGTCGTTTCTTAACAATAGAGCACTTAGTGGCGGAGATAAATCATACTACAGCATAGTTGTTTTAGGAGTGTTGTCTGCACTGATTGTAGGTCCATGTGTTGCACCGCCGCTTGCGGGC
>NZ_JAVVFL010000219.1:0-3409 GCF_032250635.1 Sulfurimonas sp. | reverse complement strand
GGGCTGTATTTACAACCTGCTTTTTATTTCTAAAAAAACTAAACATCAGCTGCAAAAGCTCCTTATTTTCTCTTGAATTGTCTGCGTATCGGCAATCTCAATATTTTGAATCTCTTTTCTTGCTCTGCTTGGCATGCCATCAACTATAGCGCTCTTCTCGTCTTGCGTAACTGTTCTCACGCCACTAAGCGAGAGTTGTTTGCATCCATCAACACCGTCGTCGCCGATGCCTGTTAGTATTACGCCTAGTATCTCTATACTTTGAGCAAAAGGGACAAGCGAGTTAAATACCGTATTTATATCGGGATTATACTTATATTGTTGTGATAACTCTACTTGAAATTTCAATCCGTAGCCATCTTTTTTAACAGATGTCATCCCATGGCAAAGATAGATATTTCCAGACTCAATGAAAGTGCCATCTTGTGCCATGCCAATGGTATTGACGCTAAGCTCTTTTAATCTTTTTGTAAAACTTGGTATAAAATCCATAGACATATGTTGGGCTATAAGAACGACCGTATCTCTTAAAACAGGCAGAGATTTTATAATCTTCTCTATCTGCCCAGGGCCGCCGGTTGAGGCGCCAATCACTACTAACTTTTTAGGCAGTTGCATGTTCAATCACCGGCCCTGATCTATATCTTTTTTTGCTTCGCTAAATTTATAGCCTTGTGAGTAGTCGACACCAAGCTCTTTTATAATGTCGAAAATTTTATCATTCTCTACATATTCTGCAATGGTTTTCATGCCTAGTTTTTTGGAGAAATCAACAATAGTCGATACCACCAAATAGGCATTTTTATCTTTGTCTATATTTTTTATAAGGGAGCCGTCAATTTTTAGATAATCAGCTCTTAGTTTTATAAGATACTCAAAGTTGCTGTATCCTGTTCCAAAGTCGTCAATCGCAATTTTGCAGTTATACTTTTTAACTTTGGCTATAAAGTTTATTACATCTTCAAATTTTTCGATATATTCAGACTCTACAATTTCAAAAACAATTTTAGAGCCAATCCCGTATCTCTCAAGCATCATGACTATATATTGCGAAATTTGAGGCTCTAAAATATCGTCTATGGAGAGGTTTATGGAAAACTCAACATCTTTATCTTTGAACATCTCGAAGGATTGTTCTATTACGGTTCTTGTAATATCGAAATACTGTCTTGTCTGCTTTGCAATATCCAAGAAGAAGAACGGAGATATAATCCTCTCTTCATCTAACATCCTTACCAAACACTCATACTTCTCATAACCGAGAGTTTTATTATTTACAATTGGCTGATAGTAGGTAATGATATTTTTGTTTTTCAGTGCGTTTGAGAGCTTTTTGCTCCACATAATATTGTTTTCATACTCTTTGTTTAAGGAGATGCTCTCTTTATAAACAAGGTAGTTATTGTTACTTTTTTTGGCGATTTTAAGTGCCATATTTGCAGTAGAGAGAAGTCTGTTTTTATCCTCTTCAAATGAGACACCACAGCTGCAAGAAATCAATATCTGCTCGTTTTCAAGTGCTATACCCTCTTTTATTTCCTCTAAGATATTTTTTACTATACCTTCAAACTGTGCTCTTGTGTATGATGTGCCGAGTATTACGAACTCATCTCCTTGAAGTCTGTAAAATCTAAGGTTAGAGTCACTAAAAACAGAGTTGTATATTTTGTCTCCCAATCCCTTGATGACGTCGTTGCCGAATTCATGACCGTAAAAGTCATTTATCTGTCTGAAGTTGTCAAGATTAAAAATGGCAACTGAGAGATTTTCAAGGGAGTTGATGTCATTGTTTAGCTTGGTTCTGTTCCCATAACCTGTCAAGAAGTCCATTGTGGAAGCATTCTTTATCTCTGATATATTTGTTCTAACTCCGAGATATTCTACAATATTGCCTTCTCTGTCCATAATTGGGTTTATAACAGCTTTTACCCAGTAAGACGTTCCGTTTTTATTTAGGTTTTGAAGCTCCCCCGACCATGGCTGTTTAAGATTTTTTATGGCATGCCACATAGATTTAAAGGTATCTTTTGGGGTATCTGGATGCCTTACAATGTTATGAGGCTTTCCTAGAAGTTCATTCTTTGTATAGCCGCTAATTTTGCAAAACTCATCATTAACATAGGTAATCATTCCCTGTGCATCAGTTTTAGAAACTATAAAACTCCTATCAACGGCAGATTTATACTGCTCTAAAAGCAGAAGTGAGTCGCTGTGCTCCTGCTCAAGCTCATCTGTTTTAAATAGAACAGTTCGAATAGCCATTATCATTAAAACAGTAAGTGCTATTATGCTAAAGATTAGAAAGAAGGAGAGGGCTGCTATCTCATAAAAAGCAAGGTCTAGCTTGCTATTGATTATTTTATTTACTTCATAAAAAAGTTTATCTTCTACGGCTTTTAAAAGGTTTATTGTTTTTGTTGATTTTTCAAACCAATACCCTGCGTTTGTGTTAAAGAGGTTTTCATTTTTGTTTTTTAATGCCTCATCTATTATCTCAAAAGTCTCATCTACATCATCCCCTTTAAAGGTATCGTAGTAAAATATTAAGATCTTATCGGGCGCTATGGCTTGAAAACTTATACTGTTTAGATTGTATAGCTCAAGATTCCCTGCAAAAGCGAGAAGAGTGTTTTTGAAGAATTTGTCATATATTAAAACCTCGTTGAGAGCAGCTCTTATCTGTCCCAAAGCCTCTTTTGCGGAGGATAGATGGGTATACGCCTGTATGATGTTTCTATTTTCTTTGTCATTCATCATGGAGGGGATTGTTCTTGTAAAATTAAGAAGCGTGGCTATATTTTTTGTGTAGTAGCTCTTAGCATCGGTCGTCGACATTTTGAGTAGATAGATTGATTTTCTGTTTAGTTTTACATCACTTAAAACATCCATAATGTAGTTATTGCTGTTTTTGGTTTGTGCATATGTAAATTTTGCATCATTAATCGCCCTATCTAAATCATTCATGGCAGATAAAAGCTTATCATCATTACTATTTAGATTCTCATTAGCGATAAGCCCAGTTATAAGCCCTCTCTCTATCTGCATAAAGTGGATTACTCTAGAGATGACCTGTGCTTCAAGGATACGGTACTTTGTCGTCACAAGGTTTTTTTTATCATCTGCTGCTTTAAAAAGAAGCATAAACGAGAGTACCAAAATAAAGGATATTGTTATAATCGATAAAAGAAGCAGTTTTGATTTTAAATCTAGTTTTATGATTGGCATCGGTTGCTTTGTTTGTTCATTAAGTAATCTTTTATTTTTTAAACATTTTAGGTAAATTTACCATATTTGTCAATCTAAATGAGGTTGCTAAAACTCCCTATAGAAGGAGTTTTAATAGGAATTGTTTATTTACGTTCTAAACGTCTCCAGCTTCGCATGCAGCTCATCCGTCATAGCATTTAGA
>NZ_JAVVFL010000014.1:0-20220 GCF_032250635.1 Sulfurimonas sp. | reverse complement strand
CACGACAAAGGAAGTAATTCCTTTATCTACGCTAACGCTATGTTTTATTCAGCATAAGGCTCACGCAACTAGTTGCTTTATTTTATTAGAGCATTGTACCAAATATGCTAAAATAGCGCACTTAAATCAAGAGCCGATATGAAAAGAATTAACTGTAGAAGATGTGAATACTATTTTGTTACCTGGGAAGCGCAAAGACCGCATGGGTGCCGCGCTTATGGCTTTAAATCAGCTCAAATACCCTCAATAGTAGTATTTCAAAGCAGCGGAAGCGACTGTAGTATGTTTAAAGAAAAGAAGCCTGCCAAATAATCTTTTTGCCAAAGCCCAAAGTATTGTCGGTTAGTTTAAAGTAATCTACTTTTATCTGCCAAAGCTTCGGGTTCATGGCAAGAGCATATGGAAAAGTTTTAAAATAGAGCCTCTTTAAATCCTCATCCTTGGCCTCTAAGAACTCGCCTCTAAACTGAACTCCCTCAATCTTTGCGACAGTTTTTGTCTCCAGAACAACCGTTCCTGCAACCGATGAATTTTTGGATATATTTTTTATATGCGTAGTATCATCGCTGCTTGCAACCACAAATGAGACTCTTTGCGCATCATAGGCATAAAAAAGGTTGCACGCGCTAAGCTCTAGACCATCAGATGTAGCCAGAGTCAGAACATGGTGTTTTGCTAAAAACTTGGCAATCTTTGTTAGATCATTTTGCGACATTGAAATTTCTAAAGAGATGTTTCTCTAAATCTTCTACTGAGCGTATCTCCCGCTTATTTAGCATCATCTGCGCAATGTCATCGTTTGCCATTGTCTCATACATCTCTTTTATATTTGTCATGCTGTAGTAGCTTTTTAAAAAGTCTAAGAGCACCTCGAAGTTATCATTTTTTTTCTCGCTGTACTGCTTAAAAAATTTAAACTCGTCCCAATTTATCTCAATCAATTTTGCTTCCTATGTTTTTCAAATGCATTTTCTAGGTTCTTTATTATTTGCAACATTTTATCAGAACCGACGGCAAAGTTCAATCTCATAAAACCGCTTCCCTCTCTACCAAAACTTATCCCCGCACTAAGACCGAGCTTCGCCTCTTTTACAAAAAACTCTCTCAGCTCTTTGTCACGCAATCCCAAACCTCTGCAATCAAGCCAAGCCAGATATGTAGCCTCTATTGGCGTGACATTTATAGGGTATTTATCACACAGCTCTTTTAACATGGAGAAGTTTTTTGCAAGATGTACCTTTAGCTCTTCAAGCCACTCTTTGCCCCCTCTATATGCCGCTTCAAAGGCAATATGTGAGAGTGAACTTCCCTGCGCAAAGTGGATACGGTTATATACTTTTAAAAACTTCTCTCTTAGCTCTTTGTTGGGTATGGCAACGCTGCTTATGGCAAATCCCGCCATGTTGAATGTTTTGCCGACTCCTATGGCAGTTACGCTTATATCTCTTGCCTTTTTACCAAGCGAGGCAAACGGTATATGTCTGTTTGGCTTATAGATCAGGTCGCAATGTATCTCATCGCTAAAGAGTACTATATTGTGCTCAAGACAAACTTCTAAAATCTCCTCAAGCTCTTCTTCTCTCCAAACACGACCCACAGGGTTGTGCGGAGAACTCAAAAGCAGAAGTTTTGTTCTCTCATCTATCTTTGATTTCAAATCATCTATATCAAATGTGTAGCTTCCGTCATTCCTTTGCTTGAGAGGATTTTTCAGAAGCTCTCTCTCATGCTCCAGTACGCTGTGAAAAAACGGTGGATATACGGGAGTTTGAACGATGACTTTATCGCCCTTTTGCGTAAATGCCTCTATGGCAGCATTCATACTCGCTACAACCGAGTGCGAATAGAGCATCTCCTCTAACGCGAACTCAACACCGTGCTCTCTTCTCATCCACTCGATCTGAGCCTCAAACATACTTTGCGGCACCTCCTCATACCCTATAATTGGATGTTCCAGGCGTTTTTTTACGGCTTCAAGCACAAAACCAGGCGTATCTATATCCATATCCGCCACCCATGCAGGAAGCACATCCTCAGTGCCAAATAGTTTTTTTCTTAACGTGTATTTCTCCGCATTTGTATTTTCTCTACATGTAGAGGTTGAAAAGTCGTAACTATTTTTTTTATTTTTCATCAATATACTATATGACTGTTGTTTACGTAATCATCATGGGAGATATAAAGATTGTTTTTTATATTTTTCTCTTTATTTTTACTTGCTTTAATAACTTCTTGTATATCCTGTGCTATTTTTTTTGCCAAATAATATGCCAAATTCGGTGGAACGGCATTGCCTACCATTTTATATCCCGCAGTTAAATTAGTATAGTAAAACTTATGTGTATCAGGAAAAGTTTGTATTCTTGCACACTCTCTTACGCTGAGTCTTCTGTAAAGATGCTCACTATTGGGGACAAAAATTCTCTTATTTTGCTCTACAAATTGCATTTTTGGAGCTTGTGGATGAAGCGGTGCATGTCTGCCTCCGGCTTGAATTGTAAACGATGGCTCGTCCCAACTTCTAACTCTATTTCGTGACATATACATAGACGAAAAATCGCCAGTCATATATTCGTGATTTTCTATTTCACAGTCACTGCCGTTTGTATAAGTTTTATTTTTTCCTGCAAGTGCATTATCTTTCAAATCAAAAATAACATCTTGTAAAAACATTTTATTACTAAATCCATCAGGAAATTCAAATGTGATATTCAAATCTTTTCTAAAGCCAATGAAGAAAACCCTCTTTCTATCCTGCGGAACTTTGTAGTCATGTGCATTTAAAAGCTTAAAAGAGAGATCGTATCCGCTCTCTATAAAGTGATTTTTTATATTTTCCAACGCTCCATCATGGCGTCCTGCCAACATACCTGAAACATTTTCTGCCAAGAAAAAAAGCGGTTTTTTATCTCTAAGAACTCTTATAAATTCAAAAAATAACTGCCCACGATGGTCATCTATACCACGAGACTTTCCAGCCTCACTCCAACTCTGACACGGTGGTCCGCCTATAAGCCCAATTGCTTCTGGAATTTCACTTGATGGGATATTGACTATACTTCTTCTGTCTAATTTTGTCTTAGGAAAGTTTTTCTCAAAAGTTTCCCATATTTCTTTGTCGTATTCATTTGCCCAAATGGTTTTAAATCCAGCTTTTTCAAAGCCCAAATCTAAACCACCGGCACCTGAGAATAGGGATATTATGTTCATAGTTAAATCCTAAATATAAGTAGTTTGGAATTTATTAATTGTACAGGATTGTTCGGATTTTTTATTCTTACATCACTAACACTTACATTTTTATTATCAAAATTTTCTATTGCTTCTCTGTCTTGAAGCGGTAATGATTCATATTTCTCTGTTTTCATCAAACAAAATAATTGAAATACTTTTGATGTATCATAAAGATTCAGATAACTAAAAATTTTAGTCGGATTATCAATATGCCACATGCCACGGATGCGTAAGTCTGTAACTCCTAGCGGGTCAACTTTTTTAACTTTTCCAAGTTCATTTGTCTCTGTAAATTCAACGTCAGGAATAGAAGCAATACCATTTGAGATGGTATCTTTTATTCTTTCATAAATATCTTTATCAGCACAAAAACAATCCCCATATACAAGCCATAATGATTTTAACTGATTTGTATTTTTAGGAACATTGCCTATGGCATAAAGCATATCTTTTTCAACCCAAGGTTCACAATTTTTACATGTAACTGTAATCATAGTACTATCTGAGAAAAGCTTTGCTTTTGGATAGGAACTGTTGAGTGCTATTGCCGTAGTATGAGACTCAAGCTTTTTTATCTCTATGACATCGCTGTTTCTTAAAATTAAATCTGGAGGATTATTTTTATTTCCACTATAAGAGTAAACTTTTGAAAAAATTTCGAGTCTATTTTGTTCATTTGTTTCATTCATAGTACCGGCAAAAGCATCTTTTATCAAACTTTCTAAACCTTCGCCCATATTGTTTGCTCTATTATTTCCATTAGTCACATTGTTTACGGTAATTTGATAACTATTTACAATATTTACAAAAGCTTTGATTATATTAGACAACTTTTGACCTCCGCTATTTATTTTTAAAATTATAACTTTTTATGCTTACATATATTACTTTCTTTTTATATGAGAACAATAAAATATGTCATTTTGCAATATTTTTCTTTCTCCAAACACTAACCTCTGCGATGCTGTGCTGAAACTTCCTGTGCGTCTCTTTTATTACAAACTCCAAGTCCTGCAGATGTACAAGCTCAAACTTTTTACCCAAAATCTCTTTGAGTGTGTCTATAGTTTTTATCTCTTTACCATTTTCATCTCTGTACCCGCCGAGCCAGAACTCTTTTTTGGTTGAGCTCTCTTGCCAAGTATAAGGCGAGGTTAAAATCAAGACGCCCTCACTGTTTAGTCTCTCATCTACACTCTGCAAAAATAGTCTGGGATTGTAGAGTCTGTCTATAAGATTTGTCGCCATAACTAAGTCATAAGAATTAAAGGTGGGTTTTAGGTTGCATGCATCGCCCTGCCAAAAAGAGACTCTCTCTTTTAGATTTTCATAGCCTAGCTCCTCTATGGTCACCTTTTTTTTCTGCACCAAATCGCCCTCAGTTTTTGAAGCAAATGCGATGTATCCTTCATCTTTTAGCTTTACCCCAACGCCTATAAATCTGGCAGAGAAGTCAATACCCTCAACCTCATTAAAACTACGAGCCAGTTCAAACGTAGCTCTTCCTGTTGCGCACCCTAAGTCAAGCGCTTTTGTCTGCTTTTTTACAAACTTTGAAGCAATTTTGGCGCACTCTAGGGCAAAGTTTTTTACGCCGAAGCTCTCATCTCCATACTGAAACTCACAGTATTGCGACACAAGCTCATCGCTCTCGTAGACATCGCTCTCTATTCTAGCGTCACTGCTTGAGATAACATATCTAAAACCGGCATTTTGAAAAAAGTGTTTGCGAAATGCGTAGCGGGAGTGTTTCATTATCAGGTTTCCGCTGCTTGCCCATGATGAGCCGAGTATAAGCGCGTGTCTGTTGTCAAAGGTCGGTACTGAAAAGTCATCGTATGCGGGATGAACTTCAAATCCCTCAAAACCAAATATCGGAGTTTTACTCCACTGCCAGACATTTCCGACAACATCGTATATGCCGTTAAAGCCAAACTCGTTTACGGGGCATGAACTAAAGTAGTGGTAAAAATTTAGATTTGCCCTGCTCTCATGAAAATCCGGAATATCACGTAAACCTGCATGCTCATATATCAATCTATACTCTGCCTCACTCGGCAAAGAGTAAATAACTCCATCCTTTTTACTTTTGTAACGGCAAAATGCCTCCGCTTCAAGCGCGTTTACATCCGCAGGCCAGTCAAGCGGCATATCTATGAGTTTAGAGAGTGTTCTGTATCTGTACCTGCCCTCTTCTAATACCCAAAACGGAGGATGTTTTGCGCCGCTTATTTCTAAAAACTTTCTCCCCTCGTCATCCCAAAATTCTGCGTTTTCATACCCGCCCTCTTTTACAAACTTCATAAATTCAGCGTTGCTTACCAGATATTTTGAAGCTTTGAATTTCTCTATCGTCTCGCTGAACTCTCCGTACTCGTTGTCCCATCCATAGAGATTGTGTGACTTATCTTTCCCCAATATAACATTTCCGCCCTCTATTGTTATCATCTCATTTTTTGGAGCCGCTGAACTATGTGGACAGATATTGAACTCTTTTACCTCTTTTACCTTCTCAAGCGGCATCTGACGGTGCAAAACAAGCGAGGTCTCTATATGGATTCGTTCATGCTCTATGCCCATTAAAATAATCCACATGGGAGAATCTTGCGTAATCGGGAGAGTCAACGGAAGCGAGGTGATTAGCTCATCAACGAGATTTCTAACTTTTTTGCGATATTCTCTTGCCTCATCTACTTTTGGCCATTTGTAACGGCTGCTCTCCAAATCATCCCATGCCATCTCATCGACTCCCACGGCAAAGATGGACTCAAACTCTGGATTTATTCGCTCTTTGATTATCTTCATATTAATAAGTTTATTTACAAAAAATGTTGCGGTATGTCCGAAATAAAATATCATCGGATGGCGTGTGGACTCAGACTTTTGGTAGAAAACCTCATCGCTCTTTAGTACTTCAAAAATCTTCTCAAAAATATCGTAAGTGTTGTGAAAATATGCTCTTATCTCTTCTCTTTTTGCCTCTGTATCCGTCCCGTCTAAAGTTACCGGATATAAACTAAACTTACTCAAAATATTCCCTTTTGGATATAATTTTTCTATGAAATTTTATTATAGTGAAAAACTAAGCTTATTTACAAACCTCTTGCACGCTTTTACTACAAAAGAGAGCGGCAACCTTGCATTTCATGTCGGAGATGACGAGATAGACGTGCAAAAAAATCATGAACTCTTAGCTAAGGAGTTAGGATACGAAAAAAAATCGCTCGTGCATATGAGACAGATTCACTCCGATATCGTGCATGTAGTTAGAGATGAGGAGTTTAAAACTCCCCCTACATGCGATGCTCTTGTGACAAACAAACTAAATACTCCACTGATGGTAATGGTTGCCGACTGCTCACCGATTCTATTTTATGATGATAAAAAAATGGTTATTGGAGCGGCGCATGCGGGAAGAGCGGGTGCATTTCAAAATATAGTAAAAAATGTGATAGAAAAGATGCAAACGGAATTTGGCTCAGATGCAAAAGATATATATGTAAGCGTTGGTGCTAGCATAGGAGTCTGCTGTTATGAGGTTGGGGGCGAAATTTACGACGAGGCAAAATTACTAGGATTAGAGTACGCCATGCAAAAAAGAGAGGGAACTTTTTACCTTGATGTCGGTAAGATTTTGCAAAAACAGTTCCTCTCTTGCGGCATAAAAAAAGAAAATATCGAGTTTAGCGATGAGTGTTCATGCTGCAACACGCAGAAATACTTCTCATACAGAGCCGAGGCAAAAACGGGAAGATTTGTGGGAGTTATCCAGCTAAACTCGTAACTTTTTTTGCAAGCTGTTCAGGCAGAAGTCCCAAAGACTCCTCTACCTGTTTCGTATTTCCGTGGGTAATAAACCTATCTTCATACTCAAAACTTACGACCTCTACATGTAGAATTTTTTCACGGGACAAAAACTCTAAAATAGCACTGCCGACTCCGCCCATCTTGGCACTGTCACTAAATACAAACCACTTTTTATGTTTTTTAGCCATCTCACGAAGCATCTCCTCATCAAGCGGCTTTACAAAGCGTAAATCCAAAATGCTTACTTCAAAATCCAAAAATGAAGCGCTCTCATAAGCACGTCCAACGCCGTTTCCATAGCCTATAAAAAGAATGTCAGAACTGTTTGAGCGCAATAGCTGAGACTTCGCCAACTCAAAAGGCAAAGAGTCCGGCAAATCGGTTTGGATAAATGCGCCTCTTGGGTATCTAAGCGAACACGGATATGGGTACTGCGCCGCAAATGCCATAGCCTGGTGAAAACTCTTCTCATCTCTTGGGGCGAAAAGCGTCATATTTGGAATGGCTCTTAAAAAGCTGATATCAAAAACACCCTGATGCGTCTCTCCGTCCTCTCCTACAATTCCCGCACGATCAAGTGCGAAAACAACAGGAAGATTCATCAAACATGTATCATGTATTATTTGATCATAACCGCGCTGCAGAAATGTCGAATAGATGGTACAAAACGGCTTAAATCCCTCTTTTGCGAGCGCCGCCATAGATGTAACTGCATGCTGTTCTGCAATTGCCACGTCCCAAAATCTATCCGGATAAACTTCCATCAACTCGTTTAAGCCGGTTCCACTCGGCATAGCGGCAGTTGCTCCGACTATCTTTTCGTTCTGTTTTGCAAGGTGTAAAAGCGCCTCTGCATATATTTGAGTAGCGCTTTTTAGCGTGCTTTTTTTAGCCGCATTTCCACTGGTTATATCAAAAGGTCCTACTCCGTGCCACTTCTCCTCCTGCCCCTCTGCTATCTCATACCCTTTGCCTTTAATGGTTTGAACATGAACGATAACGGGTTTTTTAAGCTCTTTGGCTTTTTGAAGTATCTCTATAAGTGATGTTAGATTGTGCCCATCAACCGGTCCTATGTAGTCAATCCCCATCTCTTCAAAGAGTATACCGGGAGTTATGAGCTTTAGAGACTCTTCCATCCTTTTAGCGATATATCTCGCACCCTCGCCGAAATTATCTACAAAATTTTCAGTATGTTTTTTGAAGTTTTGGTAAAACGGTGAAGCCATAGCGGAACTAAGTATTCGGCTAATCGCACCGATTGGTTTAGATATGCTCATCTCATTATCGTTAAGAATGATGACCATCGGATATTTTCGCTCACCCAGTTCATTGAGCGCTTCATAAACCATGCCTGCTGTCATAGCGCCATCGCCAATCATAACAACTGGAACTCTTGAATCCTGCTCGCCTTTTAGCGCAATGGCTTTAGCAGCACCCACACCCAAAGATATAGATGTTGAGCTGTGCCCGGCTACAAAGTAGTCATGTTCGCTCTCACTCGGTTTTGTATATCCGCACAGTCCGCCGAACTGTCTTAGTGTATCAAACTCTTTCCATCTTCCTGTTAAAAGTTTATGTGCGTAAGATTGATGCGATACGTCGAATATAAATGGATCTTTTTTGGAGTCAAAAACTTCATGCATTGCTACAATCAGCTCGGTAGCTCCCAAAGTAGAGCTTAGATGCCCACCGTTTTTACTCACTACTCTTAGAATCTCTTCTCTTATATCTTTACAAAGAGCATCTAGCTCCTTAATACTGCTTTTTTTTATATTCATAAATAAATTCTACTCACTTAATGCCGCTTTTTTTACGCGTTCAAATCTTTTTGATATCTGTGCATCTATATTGCCTGCATCACTTATTGCTATTACTCCGCCTATGCTCACTGCACTGTCTGAAACAACTTCGACGTGTGCTAATGAGCCAACTACTTGTGAAATTGCTCCATGATCTTTAGAGTTAACTCTCAATACCACTTTTGATGCGCTCTGTAGCTCTTTTATAAGCTCTTTTGCCAAAGTTATCGCTATCTTTTTTGAGCTCTCTTGAAGCTCTATTTTTATAACCTCTTTTGCAATATCAAGAGCCGCACTTACCAGCTCATCCTTGATTCCCTCGAGCGCACTCTCAAATTCTTTTGCGCTGTTCTCAAGCTTTGCAACGGACGCGGAGTACATAGATAAAGCATCTGCCATACTTTTTTCATCCTCTTTTGCATGAAGCTCTTTGCCAGCTTCAATACCCTGAGCATAAGACTCCTCTTTAACTTTTGCCAGCTCTGCCTTATGCTCTTCACTCATATTCTCAAGCTTCATCTGAAGCTTAATAAAGTTAGACGACATCTCATCTGTTTTTTTAAGCAGGGACTCTATTAGGGAGTCTTTGGAGTTTGAACTCATTGAAGTTGCATCAATCTCTTTTTCTGCAATCGGTTGCGGTGCCTCAACAATAGGTTTTTTTCTTACAAGCGAAGACTCAAAAACTTCATCCTGCAAATCTTCCGCACCAAAAGGCAAAACCTTAAAGTTGTACTTATCCACATTATGATTGCCTATTCTTTTGTTGGTAATTATATTAGACAAACTATTCCACCATCTCTTCGGTTGAGCTTCCTAACTGAATCACTCCGCCCTCAGCCAGACCGTTTACAACCTCGACAATTCTTCTTTGAGCGCTCTCGACATCTTTCATCTTAACAGCGCCCATGAACTGCATCTCTTCTTCAAACGCTTCTCTTGCTCTCTCACTCATTGCGCTAAAGAATTTCTGCTTGAGCTCTTCAGGAGCACTTTTGAGACCGAGCATCAAGTCAGGCTTATCTATACTTTTTAGAATCTCTACGATTGCATTTTTATCAAGCGTCTCTATATCTTCAAAAGTAAACATCATCTCTTTGATAAGATTTGACATCTCTTCATCTCTCTCTTCAATCTTAGCCAAAGTCTCCCTTGAAGCTTTTGCCCCAAGACGGTTAAAGATGTCTGCAACAGCACGAGGACCGCCGACTTCAACTTTGTACGAAGCAAGAGACTCAAGTTTAGACTCAAGCACTGCTGAGACTCTTTTTATAACAGATGGAGATATATCACCTAGTTTAGCCATCCTCATGGAGACTTCACTTCTTAAGTCATCAGGAAAATACTGCAATGTATCGGCAGCTTCTGTTGCATCCATGTGAGCTAAAATAAGCGCTATTGTCTGCGGATGCTCGTTTATAATAAAATCAGAGAGCTGTTGAGGCTTGATTTTTGAGAGATATGCAAAATTCTGAGTCTCCTGCATGCTCTTAGAGAGTTTTTCCAAGACTTTCTTAGCCTCTTCTGGACCAAGTGTTCTATAAAGCAGCTCTCTTGCGTACTCAAGACCGCCTGATGTAATAAACTGACCCGATTGAAAAATTGCATAGAACTCTTCTAATACCGCAGTTGCAACAGACTTCTCTACGCTTTTGTTTGTGGCGATATGCTTTGAAACTTCGGTTATCGCATCAACACTCATATTTGAAAAGATGGCAGCGGTGGCATCTTCGCCTATCTGCATAAGAAGTATGGCAACCTTTTCTGATATACTCATCTCATCAAATTTCGCTTGCTGTGTCGGACTTAGATTCATCTACTTCTTACCTCTATTTAAATGTTATATCCGCTTCTTCCGTCATTAAAGCCTGAAGAACAAGCGCTACGGCTTCTGGTGACTCTTCAATCATGCCGCGAATTTTTTCAAGAAGAACATCATATTTGAGCTCATCTTCGTTAAATCCCTCTCCAAAACCAAGCTGCTCTTCAACTTTACGGCGCATTGACTGAACTTTCTCAACCAGATCTTCATCAGCATCATTTTCAATATCAAGAAGCGGCTTGCCAACATCTTCCTCTTCTTTTGAAATCTCAAGCATCCTCTGGGCAAATGGTGAGATAACCTTCTTGTAAAGAATAAAGAGCAGAAGAAGAACAAAAAGATACTTAAAGAGCTCAGAGAAGGGAGCCAAATATGTTTGAGAAAATGTTACCGCTTGATTTACTCTCTCTTGCGTCCTATCGATTTGAGGGAGTTTAAACTGTAGATTTTGAACACTTATCCTGTCCCCTCTCTCCTCGTTTATTCCAATAGATCTGCTAACCAAAGCAGAGAGTGCCTCTAGATCAGTCTCAGATAAAGGCTCATACTCCATCTCATCAGTAGGCTTTCCATCAGCGTCTAACTTGTTCTTGTATTTTCCATCAACCACAACGGCCGCGGTAACTCTTTTTATACGCGCAAATTCACTCTTTATTGTCGAGATTGTTTTTCCGACCTCATAATTTGTTGTACCCGTATTTTTCTCGTACGTTTCTGTTGTTTGGTTGTTTGAGAGCCCCTCTACTGGTCCAATATTGCTAACTGTTCCAGGGATTCCGCCAACTTCTGCAGGAGTTGAACCTTCTCTTTTTTCTTCGCTTACCTGCTCACTTCTGACAACATTTTCAGGATCATATATCTCGGAAGTTGAACTTTTTATAGAAAAATCAAACTCTATTGTAACTTGAGCGACAACCTTGTCGCCACCACCCACAAACGGAGAGATAACCTCTATAATTTTATTTTGCTTCTTCTTCTCTTCTTTTGTCTTATAGTTTTGCTGTACCGAGGAGAGTTCGCCCATTTGAGCCATCTCATCTTCATCTCCGAGTGTCTCTCCGTCGCTGTCTATAAGCATTACGTTTGCGGATGTCAGATTTGGAACCGCAGAGGAGACAAGGTTTTTTATTCCTCTAATCTGTTTTGTAGAGAGTCTTTTTCCCTCAACAAGCTGAAGCATAACCGAAGCGGTAGGATCTGCTTTTTTCTCAACAAAAAGAGTCTCTTTTGGAAGAGCGAGACTGACACTTGCGTTTTCTATTGGAGCCAGTGCGTTAATGGTACGGGAGAGTTCTCCCTCTAACGCGCGGAGATACTTGACGTTTTGGTCAAAACTGGTTGAACCAAACTCCTGTTTGTCAAACAGTTCAAAACCCACTCCGCTATTCTTAGGAATTCCAAGCGATGCGATAGCTATACGCTCTTTATAGACCACATTTTTAGGAACTTTTATAATATTCTCATCAAAGAGCTCGTATGGAACATTGTCTTTTTCGAGCTGCTCTACAACTTTGGCTGCATCTTCAGAGGTTAGTGAATCAAAAAGGACTTCGTATTGACTTATTGCATCTTTTTTAGCCGTATAAACAACCATAAAAACTAAAAATGCAACAATACCTACAACCGCAAAACTTATAATTATTTTTTGCTGCTTGGTTAGCTTGTCATACAAAATGACTAGTTGTGAAAAAAGTACCTTAAAATCCATCAATTTCCCATTTTACTATTACAAAAATTGTGTTACTAGCTTAAAAAAACGGCTGTTTTGCTCATGCGTGCCTACTGTAACTCTGATCGCATTCATGTCATAACTGCTTAAGTTTCTAACAATCATACCCTTTTGCAGGAGCTGATTTGATATCTTTGTAGAGTCCTGCTCAGAGTTAAGACAAAGCGTTACAAAATTAGTATAACTGTTTATTATATCTATTTTTTGCTCTTTTGCAAACTCTTCATAGCGTTTCATCTGCTCAAAATTTAGAGTTATACTTTTCTCCACAAACTCCTCATCATTTAGCGCTTCACTTGCCGCCTCCAAAGAGAGCGTTGTGATATTAAAAGGCGGTCTTAACTTGTAAAGCTCTTCAATTATTTTACTATCCGCCAAACCGTACCCGACTCTCATGCCGCCAAGTCCGTACGCTTTTGAAAATGTGCCCAGATAGATGACATTGTCAAACTGCTCTATGAGCTCTTTTGGCACTATCTCTTTTTTGCTATCTTTATAGATTGCATACTCCATGTACGCGCCGTCTATAACAACCAAAGTATCCCTCTCTATCTTGCTTAAAAAGTTATATATCTTATCCGCATCCAGCGCATCACCGGTTGGATTATTTGGCGTACAGATGAAGATTATCTCCGGCTTCTCTTTTTTATAAAGCTCATAAAACTCATCTAAATCATGCTCTTGCGAAGCTGATCTTATAACCTCGGCACCTACATGCTTAGCATATATCTCATACATTGCAAAAGTGATAGAGTTCATTAATATTTTTGAGCCCTCATGCGCTTTTGCATGGATGAGAAACTCTATAACCTGATCGCTTCCCGAACCGATAATCACGTTGGGGTTTTGCACCCCATATCTCGCGCTCAGAGCGTTTTTGAGTTTTATCATCGAATCGTCCGGATAGAGTGACATCTTTGGCAAAATAGCCGCCACTGCTTCAATGACTTTAGGCGAACACCCTAATGGATTCTCGTTTGATGCAAGCTTTACAATCTCTTTAGGCTCTATGCCAAACTCTCTTACAACCAACTCTATGGGCTTTCCAGCTTCATATGTTTTAATATTTTCTAAATTTTTATTAAACTTCAATCTCTTCCCCTTTTACATAACTTCCCAACCAAGTCACCTCATCTTTATGCTTTTGCAGTACTTTTTGAATATTTTCATCATCTATATGTCCATAAAAATCCATAAAAAAGAGATACTTAAATCCGCCTTTCTCTTTCAGAGGACGAGACTCTATTTTTGAAAAATTTATCTTTTTCTCATCAAAATCTTGGAGAAAGTGAACCAATGAACCAGCTTTTATCGAATCTTTAAGTCTTACTAAAATGGATGTCTTATCATCCTCGCTCTTTGCATTTTTAAAATCACTCAATATGACAAAGCGTGTTTGAGAACCTATATCATCTTCGACATGATCAAACATCGTCGGGACGCCGTAGAGCTTTGCTGCTATATGGCTGCAGATAGCAGCAGCATTTGGATTTTCGGCTGCCATTATAGCGGCCTTTGCCGTCGATTCGACAGGAATCTGCTCAACGTTAACTAAATTGTGCTCCTGTAAAAACTCCCTGCACTGCCCAAACCCTTTATCTTTTGAGTATATTTTTGTAATTTGGCTCAGTTTTTTTGCTTTTGTCGCAAATGACATATGAATAGGCATGTAGAGTTCAGCAACAATTTTAACTGGGCTTTTAGCAAGCAAATCGAGCGTCTCTCCGACAACGCCGTCTCTTGAATTCTCAATCGGAACAACGCCGAATTTTGCTCTTTTTGCCTCAAGTGTCTTAAAAACAGAGTGGATTGAGCCAAGAGAGAGATAGTCGCTCATAGCCCCAAAACGGCTCTCAGCAGCTTGGTGAGTGAAGCTCCCCTCTGGACCGAGATACGCTATTCGTTCAGGAAGCTCAAGGTTTCTTGAAACCGCAAAAATCTCCAAAAATATAGCCTCGATTGCCGCCGCATTTAAGGCGCCGTTTTGCTCAATGCTCTCTTGTGTCAATCTTTGAACAATTGCTTTTTCTCTCTCAGGTCTATAGATGGCTCCGTCACTGTTTTTTTTAATCTCGCCAACATGTTTGACAACCTCCATTCTCTGATTGAGCAGTTTTAATATCTCATCATCAATGGCATCTATAGCACTTCTACACTCATCTAAAGTTTTCATAGCGTCTCCAAAATTTCTTGCATATCAGCATAAACTGCATCCGGTCTTAGCTCCTCTTTTAAAAAAGGGACTATCTCCTCCGCACTCTTATACTTTCCGCTTGTAACAAATACTGTTTTCATTCCAAGCTCTTTTGCGCCACCCAAATCGCCTTTTACATCATCGCTTATTATAACTATATTGCTAAACTCTGCATCTTTTTGCTGCTTCTGTATTGCCGCTAATGCCTCAGTGTAAAAAGATGTGCTTGGTTTTCCTACAACGTCATAACTACATGAGGTTGCAAATTGAAGCATCTTTAAAATCGCCCCCACACCCGGGTATCTTTTGTTGTTTTTAGCATATATTGAGGTTTCATGCATCCCTACCAAAGAGGCTCCGCTTAGTATAAAGTCTATCATCTGCGCATACTCATCGGCAGTAAAATCATCTTTAATGGCGATTAAAACCGTCTTGGGATTTTCATAATTCAGAGTGTAGCCCATTTTTTTTAAAACTTCCAAAAACTCTGCTGCACCATAAGCCGCAACGCTCTCTTTTGCAACACGTGATTCCAGAAGCATCAGAGGGTCAAGATAGCGAGAGAAATCAAAATCAAAACCGCTTGAGAGAAGAAAGTTGTAAAAATCAAAAGATGCTTTTTTTGTGTTGTTGGTAATAATCATATAGGGAATATTTTTTTCATTGAGTCTATCTATAAACTCAATGCTTCCGCGAATGGGAGATTTATCTTCGTCGCTGATTAAAGTGCCTTGAACATCAATAAAATACATCTTATTTAACCAAAAATTCTTTCTCTAATGCTATAAGATCTTCAAACTCTTCACGTCTGCGAATAAGTTTTGATTCACCGCCTTTTATAGCAACTTCGGCACTTCTGCCTCTTGTATTGTAGTTGCTTCCCATCCCAAAACCGTAAGCTCCTGCACTGTGAACTACAAGCAGATCATTATGCTCCAAAGTCGGCAGTAGATAATCTTTGGCAAAAAAGTCTCCGCTTTCACAAACAGGACCAACCACGTCTGCCTCGCTAAGGGAACTTTTACTCTCTGTAATCGCCTCTATTTTATGATACGCTTTATAAAGACTTGGACGGAGAAGATCATTCATACCGCCGTCAATTACGACAAATCTTTTTGCTCCGTTTTTCTTCTCATAAAGTACTTTTGTTAAAAAATACCCGGCATTTGCAGTTAAAAATCTTCCCGGTTCACAAATAACAGTCAAATCAAGCCCCCTCAGAGTTCCCAATATTGCCTGTGCGTAATCATAAGGTTTTATAGTCACCTCATCTTTATATGTAACGCCCAATCCTCCGCCTATATCAAAAAACTTCAACTCTATCTTTATATTTTGAAGTGAGCGGACCATATCTGCTACAATCTCTGCAGACTCATATATTGGCTTCAGTTCTGTAAGCTGAGAGCCTATATGGAAATGAATTCCAACCGGATCTAAATGCTCCGAGTTATTTGCGCGAATATACATTCTCTTTGCACTGTCAATGTCAACTCCAAACTTGTTGTCATGAAGCCCTGTAGAGATATATGGGTGTGTCAAGGGGTCTATATTTGGGTTCACGCGTATGCTGATTCTGCATACAGCACCAAGCTCTTTTGCAATAAGCTCAACTCGCCCAAGCTCCGCTTCGCTCTCTACATTTATGTAGAGTATATCTTTTTCTATCGCCTCTCTTATCTCCTCATCACTCTTGCCAACACCTGAGAAAATAATCTTATAACTTGGAATGCCTGCCAAAAATGCACGGCGGACCTCGCCTATAGAGACACAATCAGCGCCGCTTCCCAGTCCTGCAAAATGGTTAATGACGCTAAGGTTGGAGTTTGATTTTATTGCATATGCCAGAAGGGATTTTCTGCCTTTAAAAGCCTCTTTAAGCTCTTCATACTGCTTCGTCATATAGTCTAAATCATATATATAAAGCGGCGTTTTGTATTTGGATGCAAGTTCTCTAAAATTGATCATAAAAGTCCCGAATATTTTTTAGGGCATTTTATCCAAAAAGTACTTATATTTTTGTTATGTTGCTAGGCGATATCTTCTCCACTGCCTTAGAGCTATCAAAAAGAGAATAACCACAGGAAGTATAATGCCCGCTTCACTTGAGAGCGTTTTATGGCTTGAGAGCTCAATAAGTGCAAACAGAACCGCCCATATGATGAGTGAGGATATTATTGCAGCGAAACTAAAGAGCGAAACATTTAAAAATCTCACACTTATGGGTACAAAAAAGAAGATAATAACAACAAGGCTCGGTACAAAAAACGGATATATAAATATTTTATAGAGTGAGCTCTTGACAACATCGGTATTTATTTTTTGATCACTCAAAAGCATATACGCATCAATTGCATCTTTTATGGTGAAGTTCACCTTACCCTCATAAACTTGGTCTAACATCTTTGGGCGAAAGTCTTGAAGAATTCTTAGATTTTGCTCTTTTGTAACCCTTATCCCTAACGAATCAAAATGGATTTTATCAGGTTTGGTAATAATATCCGCCGCATTTATATGCCATGCATCATTTAAGTAGCGCGCTTTTTTAGCGACCAAAACCTCTTTTAGAGAGTTGTTGCTAAAACTAAACACTCTTATATCTTCGGCACTCTCCTGCAGCGGCAACATCTTTGAAAAATAGACAAACTTATCTTTATATGTAAAAAAGAGATCCCTTGTAGGGCTTAAATATTGAGCATTTTTACGAATATTTTTCGCCATTTCATCTGCTCTTGCAAAGTTTGATACCGAATGCAGGGAGATAAAAATAAGAATCGCAACGGTAGAAACCACAACAAAGGGTCTAAGAATATCTACCCTCGAGTATCCCAAAGAGTAAAAAGAGACTAAAGCGTTTGAGCGGATAAGAAATATTTTTGTGCTAATCATTGCAAAAATAAGCGAAAGCGGCAGAAGCATATCAATAGCAAAAAATATTTTATAGACAAAATAGATAAGAAGAAGGTTTGCGGATATATCGAGCTTTTCAGCACTTCCCATATAGTCAAATCCGACTAAAAACATCACAAGCGCACTTAAGATAATAAGAAAATATTTTATATAATGAAGAGAAATATATTTAAATGCCGCCATTGTATGCAAATCCAATTAATAGTTTGGTGCTATTTTAGCTGAAATTTTTTAATTGTATGTTTAGCACTTACATCTTCAAGTGAATGCTCAAGCAAAGACTCGACACTTTGACATGCAAGAGAGATCCACTCCGTCAGATACTCCTGCTCCTCTTTGTCGAAATCACTTAAGACGTAAGAGGCTACTTCGCCTTTATGCTCAGGTTTTCCTATGCCCATTCTGACTCTAATATAATCACTTGAGATATGTTCATCTGTGGATTTAAGGCCGTTGTGACCGCCGTGACCGCCATCTTTTTTAAAACGAAGCGTCCCAAATGGCAAATTTAAATCATCATGTATTACAACTACCTCATCAATTTTATAAAACTTCTTAACAGCCGCAATTGAGATGCCTGATAGATTCATAAAAGTTAACGGTTTTAATAAATAATGATTTGAAAATTTGAACAGTTCGCCGTTAAAAGAGGACGATGAGAGTTTTTGAGCATTAAACCTTTTAACAAGCTCGTCAATAACCATAAATCCTATGTTATGACGAGTTGACTCATACTTCGGACCAGGATTACCTAGACCGACTATCAGCATGATTACTTAGCTTTAATTACACTTAGTACAGATACACGATCAGCATCTGTAAATGTTACATTTGGAATCTTCTCAATGTCACGAAGCATTTTTGCATCGCCTACGTCCATATTTGCAACATCAACTTTAATGCAGTTTGGAGCGTTCTCGATTGTAGCTTTTACTCTTAAACGAGGCTTTGAGATGTGCATAAGACCTTTGTTTTTAAGTCCTATTGCATCACCTTGTGGAACAACCGGTACATGGTAGTGTGTTAAAACACCCGGTTGTGCTACCATTAAGTCTACGTGTAAAAGTTTCGCTGTTACAGGATGTGCTTCATATGATTGAACAACAACGTTCATTGTTTTTCCAGCTATAGAAACCGGAAATGATAAAGAATCTTTATTACGAACAGTACGGATATATTCATTCTCTTTGAATGCGGCATGAAGATTTTCAAGCCCTTTTCCGTAAATGTTTGCAATTAGATAACCATCGCGGCGAAGCGCTTTCGTGCCTTTTTTGCCAATACTCTCTCTAATAATGCCTTCTAACATACTAAATCCTTAATAAAAAATGTTTGGAATTATACATTTTTAAGCTTTAAGTGCAGTTAAAAGTTATTTTAAATCAAAAATATCTTCATCACCTCTGGCATTGCCATTTTTCTCCGGCTTATTATGCACATCTGAAGCTTTGCCGCTGTTTAGCCCACTCATTTTTAGCTCAAGGTCAGCTGCGCTTGTCGCATAATCTTTTGCTCTCTCTTTTGTAATGATTCCCGCATTGTAAATATCAAGGATATGTTGATCAAAACTTTGAGACTTGTAGTGTTCGCGCCCTTTTTCTATCGCTTCTTTGATCTCATAATCTCTGTTTTCCAAAATCAGCTTCTCAATAGTCGGAGTTTTTACAAGTATCTCCATCGCTGCAATACGTTTATCATCCTTTGTAGGAATAAGTCTTTGGGAGATTACGCCCTTTAGCACTCCCGCAAGAGAGAGACGAACACGGTTTTGCTCATCATTTGGAAAAATTGCAATAATACGGTTGATAGTCTCTTTTGCATCAAGGGTGTGAAGCGTTGAAAATACTAAGTGTCCTGTATCGGCAGCATGAAGTGCGAGCTCAATAGTCTCACGATCTCTCATCTCTCCCACAAGTATAATATCCGGATCCTCGCGAAGAGCAGCCCTTAGAGCTCTGTCAAAAGAGAGCGTATCTTGACCGACGGAGCGCTGATTGATGATGCATCCTCTATCTTTATGGACAAACTCGATAGGGTCTTCAATAGTTATAATATGCTTTTTTTGCGTTGTGTTGATCTCATGTATCATAGCCGCTAGCGTAGTTGATTTACCGCTACCAGTTGTTCCCGTAACCAAAACGAGCCCGCGCGTCTCTTTGGTAAAAGTTCTAACCATTTCAGGATAATTCATCTCATCAATAGTAGGAATAGTCATTGGAATAACACGAAATACAAAAGATGGACCATCTGTTTGAAAAAAGATATTTACACGAAAACGGTTACGCTCATCAAACTGATAAACTAAGTCGACCTCTTTATTCTCAACCAATTCCGCATATCTGCCTCTTAGTATCTCTTTTGAGAGGGTCATAGCATCATCATATGAAAAAATACTTCCTGAAAATGGGATTATTGTTCCATTGATTCTCGCTCTAATAACACCGTTTGACTTAACATGCAAGTCACTCCCGCCGTTTTCTATCAGCTTTTTAAGGTACGCCCTAATCTTTTTTATCTGATCAAACGTTAATTGACTTACATCTACTTCGTTTCTGTTTTCACTCATAATGACTCCAATATATCTTTAAATGCCTCTTTAAAAGATTTTAATCCATCGGATATCTGCTTATCCAAAACAGAATCAAAATCTATGCCTAAACCTCTGACCTTTTCAAAATGTTCCTTTATAGTATGGGTTGCAATTGGTAAAGAGCTACGCTTTACC
>NZ_JAVVFL010000013.1:4716-20230 GCF_032250635.1 Sulfurimonas sp. | reverse complement strand
AGCTTCCAAAGAGCTAGTAGCACTTATTAAAGATGATGAAAACTCCGAGTACAAAGATGTCTACAGAACTCTATTTGACACTTACCACAGGCTTGAAAATCACCAAAAGATGATCGAGTCCATCACCGAGCTGCTAAAAGCATACAAAGATGACTATAGAGATATAGAGAGATATGTGGCAGTTATGGCGGTAGGAAGTGAGATAAAAGACAAAAACATGGTCATAGAGTACGGCGAGAAGATAATGGCAATACAGCAGAGTTCAAACTCACATATACAGAGCCCATTTGTAGAGTTTGCGCTCTACCAAGCCCACAGCGACAAAGAGAACTACAACAGAGCGCTGGAGGTTATACAATCTTTGGATGATGTTGAGTTAAGCAAAAACAACAGAGCAAGGCAGAAATATCTTCTAGGAACAGTCCTCGAAAAACTCTGGAAGGACGACGCTTCACAAAAAGCCTACCAAGAAGCCATAGACGCCGAACCTAGCTCCGCATGGGCAGAGTTGGCAAAGAGTGCAAAAGAGATATAGCGGTTTTTTATATCTTTTTTGTTAAAGTATAACAGTTGATTTTATGAGAGAGTTGCAAGAGAACTAATACGCCAAGGCAGAAAATGCAGAATGAAAAATTACAATATTTTAAAGAAAAACTCGAAAGCCTAAAGAGTGAAGTAGAGGATAGCATTGCTTCTTTAAAAGAGAGAACAAAACCCGTAAGCCCCGATGTCTCGCTAGGCAGGCTTACAAGACAAGAAGCTCTGCAGGAGCAACATGTAGCACTTGAAAATCTAAGACAAACCGAGATAAAACTCAAAAAAATAAACTCAGCACTCAACAGAATTCATAACAAAACTTTTGGCGAATGTATAGACTGCGGCGATGACATCGCAAAAGAGAGACTTGAGATAATGCCCGAAAATGGACTCTGCATAGAGTGCGCCTCAGTTAAAAGATAGCCCCGCATATTGCAAACTGCAATACTTTCTTCTTAAAATCATTTTATATGCTATAAATAAGAAAATACAATGGTTTTAGGTAAAATACAACATTGTAGGCTTGAGGGGCGGGTGTTTGGTATGAATGATCTAGCGATACAAACAGACATAGAAGATAGAATTTTTACCATTCGCGGTATGCAGGTGATGGTAGATAGAGATTTGGCAGAGTTGTACGGGGTAGAGACAAAAGTTCTCAATCAAGCTGTCAAAAGAAACATTGAGAGGTTTCCAGAGGAGTTTAGATTTCAGATAAATAAAGCTGAAATGCTAGAACTGGTCACAAATTGTGACCGGTTCCAAACACTCAAGCACTCTTCGTCTTTACCCTTTGCTTTTACAGAGCAGGGCGTCTCCATGCTCTCGGCAGTTCTTAGAAGTGAAACAGCCATAAAAACAAGTATCCAAATCATCAATAGTTTTGTAAAGATGAGACGATTTCTCTCGTTAAACGCCGACATCTTCAAACGGCTTGAGCTTGTAGAAAAAAGACAAATCTCAAATGAGATAAAAACAGATGAGAAGTTTGAAAAGCTCTTTGATGCCCTAGAAGATAAATCCATCAAGCTCAAGCAGGGGATATTTTACGACGGGCAGATATTTGACGCTTATGCTTTTATAAGTGAGCTTATCAGAAAAGCCAAAAAATCCATCATCCTCATCGACAACTACTGCGACGAAACTACGCTCACGCACCTAAGCAAAGCAGACCCAAAAGTAAAAATAACACTGCTTTGCAAAACCATATCAAAACAACTCAAACTAGACATAGAAAAATATAACGCTCAATACAAAAACCTAGAGGCAAAAGAGTTCAAAAGCTCTCATGACAGGTTTCTAATACTTGATGAAAAAGAGATTTACCACATAGGAGCAAGCCTAAAAGACCTCGGCAAAAAATGGTTTGTGTTTTCGCTTTTGGAAGTGGAGAGTTTTGGATTAATGGGTAGGGTACGTGAGGTGGTAAAAAATAATTAATATAAAAAAGGATAATCCGAATTCAACTACTAGAAAATTATATGAATGGGCAGAGTTAATTTATAGGAACAATGTAAATGAATAAGCTAAATCAATCAGATATTGTTCTCTATAATGATGGTGAGCTTGAGCTTTATGTATCTATTGAAAATGATACGGTATGGCTCAATAGACATCAAATTTCAGAGCTATTTGGTAGAGATATAAAAACCATAGGAAAGCATATTGGCAATGTATTTAGTGATGGTGAGCTTGAAAAGTTTTCAGTTGTCGCAAATTTTGCGACAACTGCTCGTGATGGCAAAACATACAATGTTGAATATTATAATTTAGATGTAATTATTTCAGTAGGCTATCGAGTTAAATCGCAAAAAGGGGTACGGTTTAGACAATGGGCAACAAAAGTACTCAAAAATTACATTACTGATGGGTATGTAATCAACTCCGAAAAAATAACAAACCAAAGATTTAAAGAGCTTGAAAATGAGGTGGTGCTTTTAAAGTCAAAAGTATCAGCCATCTCAAACTCACTTGAAAATACAACGCTAAAACAAAAACAAGGAATACTTTTTAACGGGCAGATGTATGATGCTTATGTTTTTGTGAACGATTTGTTAAAAAGTGCAAAAGATGAAGTGGTTCTTATCGATAACTACATAGACGATACGGTTTTTACACTCTTTAGCAAATACCAAAATTTAAAAATAAAAATCTATACTCAGAGCATTTCAAAACAGCTGCGTTTGGACTTTCAAAAATACAACTCCCAGTATCAAAATATAGAACTAGATGAGTTCAAAAAAGCTCACGATAGGTTTTTAATTATCGACAATACTGAGATTTATCACATAGGAGCGAGTCTTAAAGATCTTGGCAAAAAATGGTTCGCTTTTTCTAAGTTTGAGATGGAAGCTTTGGAGATTTTACAGAGATTGAAGCATGGATGAAATGACACCTAATCAAATATTCTCTATCAAAGTGAAGGCGTTAAAAATTAAATTCTGATGGAGGAAAGAAGATGGCAAAAGTTTTGATTTTAAGCGGTGCGGGGATTAGTGCGGAGTCTGGTATTAGTACATTTAGAGACAGCGGCGGGCTTTGGGATGAGTACGATGTGAGTGTTGTCTGCAACTACGACAGTATGCAAAAGCATGAAGATCTGACTATAGAGTTTTATGACAAAAGAAGGGCGGAGCTACAGACTAAAGAGCCTAACTATGCACACAAGATTGTAGCCGGTCTGAAAAAGAGATACGGTGATGATATAGCGGTCATTACTCAAAACGTGGACAATCTTTTTGAAAAAGCAGGACTGAAATCCGAAGACGTTATCCATCTTCACGGTTTTATGACACAGCTTAGATGTCAGGACTCATATTGCGAGAAAATTTTTGACGTGGGTTATGCAAGCCAAAGAGAGCTTAACGGCGGAAAATGCCCAGCGTGCGGCTCAAAACTTAGACCAAACATCGTCTTCTTCGGGGAAGAGGCACCTATGTATGAGGAGTTAAACAGACATATTCAGGATTGTGAACTCTTTGTGGTCATCGGCACAAGCGGCAATGTCATAGGGGTAAATACAATGGCTCAGTTCGCAAGCAGGTCGATTTTGAACAACTATGAGCCAAGCAGTGCCATAAATGACGCCTACTTTTCAAAAGTGCTCTACAAAAAAGCGACCGAAGCCGTTGATGAGATAGCGCAAGAGATAGAGAGTTTTTTAAGCTAGGGATCTTCTTTTATAGTACTGATGCCGTTAAAAAACTCTAAAATATCAACATTGAGTGCGACCGCTATTTTATATATATGCTCTAGGTTAAAATGGTGATTGTCTTTTAGATTTTCGCATTTACTGTAAAATGATATTGATCTAAGACCCATCTCTAAGACCAAATCAAGCTGAGGCATATTTCTCTGTTTTCTTATTGCTCTGACATTTTCAGAGACTGTTTTATAAAAATCTCTTAATTCTTCTTCGTCAGATATGGAAAGTTTTTTCATTTCAACTACTTTTTAACGCTAATATTAAACTTTTTAAGTTTACAAATATATAATTACAACTGGCTAGAATTATAATATTTTATAATCATAGATAACAATACTATACATAGTATTACTACATATAGTATATTCTACATGAAAGGAGATTGCAAGGGTGATTACAGAGACAGCTTTACTTTTATTGATTATATTAGTTTTATATTTATTACAAAAAAGTAAATTCTACAGTAATAGTTTGAATAATAGATTACGTCACCAGTTACAAAACAATTTAATGCTAGATGCAGTCGGTTATGGTGTCTACACCGTTGATAACAATGGAAACTGCTTATCCATAAATGAAAGTGCTCTTGAGATGTTAGATATGCTAAAGCATGAGGTCTTAGATAAGAGCATTGAGGCTATATTTTATGATGGCATATTAAAAAGTAATACGCATACAAAAGAGACATGCCCGGTATCTAAAACTTTAAAAGACAAAAAAAAGAGAATTGTAGAAGAGCATATTACAAAGAAAAACGGAGCTTCAATTCATCTTAGTCTTAGCATCTCCCCTTTTGAAAATAGTGGAGCGGTAGTCGTGTTTAAAGATATTACTACAGAGGTTGCAACGCTAAAAGAGTTAAACAAAAGAAATATTGAACTTGACAAACTTGCTACTACAGATGGATTAAGCGGCTTATATAACAGAAGATATTTCGATGATAATCTGCAGATTGAATATGACAGAGCATCAAGGGGCGGAACAAGCTTTACATTGGGTATATGTGATATAGATAATTTTAAATTGTATAACGACAATTATGGTCATATAAAAGGAGATGAAGCAATACGCTCTGTAGCTAATGTTTTAAAACAAACTTTCAATCGACAAACAGATATTGTAGCTAGATATGGAGGAGAGGAATTCGTTTTTATTTTGATTGCAACACCTAAAGATAGTGCATTAAAGCTTGTCCAAACAGCAAAAAAAGATATAGAGGAACTGAATATAGAACATTCGTTTAGTGATATATCAAAATTTATAACTATGAGTTTTGGTGTTGTTCATGTGGATATATTAAGAAGAGAAATTTCTGTTCGAGAGCTGTTGAATATTGCTGATTCGGCTCTATATAAAAGTAAAAAAAACGCAAAGAATACGATTACTTTTGAGAATGTATAGAAGATAGTATAAGTTTTTCCAAATCTTCAAGCGGCGCGCTTACGACACTCTCAAACTGGGTGCGGTTAAATGTCTGCTGTCTTTTTGCAAGCTGAGCGGTGTGTGTGGAGATGTTTTCAACCATCTGTTCAAGCGTCACTTTGCCATCAAGATACTCTAACACTTCAACAATGCCTATGGAGTTCATGGAGTTCGGAAGCCTTGTGTAACGCTGTTCTAGGCGGCAGACTTCATCAATAAGAGCCGACTCAACCATCTTTAGAGTGCGTTTTTTTATTCTCTCTCGTAAAATTTCTCTATCGACCTCTATGTTATAGATAGGAAGATTCTCTATTATCGGTTTTGGAGGATTTGCCTCAAACCACTCGCTCGGAGTGAGTTTTGAAGCCTCATAGATAAGGAGCGCTTTTTCTATTCTGTATCTATCCGATGGCGATATATTTTTCATATACTCTTCATCCAGCGCATATAAAAAGTCATAGCATCCTCTTAAATCGGCGAGTTTTTTTTCTACGCGCAAATATGTGTCATCGTCAATCTTTGGTATGTCTGAGAGCCCGCTGATAAGGGATTTTAGGTAAAAAGATGTTCCGCCTACGATGATGAGGTTTTTTCTCTCTTTTTCACACAAAGAGGCTACCTCTTTGTAGAGGTTTATGAAAATTTCAACGCTGAAATACTCATCTGGATTAAGAAGGTCAATACCGAAATGTTTTACCTCTTGGAGCTCTTTTTGTGATGGTTTTGCAGAGACAATATCAATCTCTTTGTAGATGCTTAGCGAATCGATTGAGAGGATGTAGGCATCTATTTTTTTTGCGATTTTGATTGCCAAATCACTTTTTCCTGATGCTGTGGGACCTATAAGTGCGAGTTGAATCATGGCAAAATTATAGCAATTTTAAATCAACTTTGGGTAAAATAAAACAAAAAAGCGCCAAGGTCCAATTTGAAGCGATATATAAGCAAACTTAGAGATTTTAACGAACTTGTTATGTTTGAGCACTCAATTTTCTCTCTTCCCTTTATCTTCATTGCCATGATTGTAGCAGCGGACGGCTGGTTTGGGTTTTGGCTGCTCATTTTGGGCGTGTTTGCAGCCGTTAGTGCTAGAAATTTTGCGATGGGGCTTAACAGATTTGCAGACAGAGATATCGATGCGCTCAATCCAAGAACCGCTTCAAGACCCAACGTTGACGGAAGGCTGGATGCTTCAAGTATTATGATCTTTACCGCCGTAAACGCTTTTGTCTTTATTGGGGTGGCGTACATGATAAACCCGCTGGCATTTGCTCTTAGTTTTCCTATTCTTGTGGTTTTGGGCAGTTACTCCTACTTTAAAAGATTCTCATCTTTGGCGCATGTCGTGCTTGGTATATCGCTAGGTCTTGCCCCTATCGCCGGAGTTGTAGCGGTAAGTGCCGAGATAACGCCGTGGTCGGTTATGCTTAGTTTGGGAGTAATATTTTGGGTTGCGGGATTTGACCTTCTGTACTCTTTGCAGGATATGGAGTTCGACAAAGAGAGAGGACTTCACTCAATCCCCTCAAAATACGGCTCTGAAGCAACGCTTCTACTCTCCTCACTCTTTCATGTTTTGACCATAGTTTTTTGGGCGCTCTTTGTTTGGGTCGCTGAGCTAAACACTTTCGCCTACCTTGCAGTACTCTTTAGCGCAGTAATGCTTGGTTATGAGCACTATCTGGTTAGAAAAGATTTTACGAAAATAGACCGTGCTTTTTTCACAGTTAACGGTTATTTGGGAATTGTCTTTTTTATTTTAATTATTCTTGAGAAGGTTTTATTATGAGCGTAAGATTAGTAAAAGCACCCATCGATATAGCGTTTAGCGAGCTTGAAACAAATAAAGAGGCTTATTTAAGAGAGTATCAGCAGCTTAGTGAGAGCGATGATGATCCCATAAACCAATGGCTTAAACTTGCACGCGCAAAAGGCGATACAAGCGATACCGATCCGGTTTTGCTAAACCTTATGGTCGAACTTCACAGAAAAGTAGACGCTCTAGAGATGTTTTTGAAAAATGAAGAGCCAAAAAGGGTCTCTTTGACTCATGAAGTAGCCATTGAGTCTATAGGGTTTGAGCACTTTAAACTATCCGAAGGTCTTTTAAAAGAGGGCGCGGAGTACTACGGCAGAGTTGCTATGCCCGTACATCCAAAGAGAGACGTGGGCATATTTTTTACCGCGCTCGATGACTCTTTAGCAAAGATAACAAAGATGCATGAACGTGACGAGAGAGAGTGGGGAGCGTATTTGACAGCAAGAGAGAGAGTCCTTATCCGTGAAGCAAAAGAGGACAGGGAATGAATCTTGAGGCTATAAACGTAGAGTATTTAGTGGTTGCAATGGCAGCCATGATTTTGTATCTTATCTACTATGTTTTTACAAAAGATTCTGAGTATAACAAAAATATCCGCTCCGTAGCAACGGTTGCAGAGGAGCTAAACAGAGAGATTTTTTACCTTAAAAAACAGCTCATCGATACTCAAGCAGGCATCAAAAAAAACACAAACCGCATGAGTGACGATGAGATTTACCAAGAGGTTGAGAGAACTGTTTATGATATGGTAAAACCAATCTCGCTCAGTTTAAAGAGGCTTGAAGAGAGCATCCTTACCATAGATGAGCATATAAATTCCAGAATCTCTTCTCTAGAGAGCGGCGTGAAACAGATATCTATTCCTGCCTCCATTCACGGTAACGATGATGAAAAAATCATCTCACTATACAAGCAGGGAGTCACTTTAGATACCATCTCAAAAGAGCTTCATATCTCTAAAGCAGAAGTTGAGTTTGTTCTTAAAATCAACAAAATAAAGTAACTTTTTATGGCAGACAGAAAACTCTTTACCCTTGTCTCTATTCTCATAGGGATAAGCATTATCCTCACCTATACCCTCTCGGCATATACGACCATACTCTTTGGTGTAAATGAGTTCCATTTTGCCATGCGTCAGGCAGCTTTTGGGGTCTTTAGCATACTTGTTATCTGGATTTTGGCTCAAGGAGACCCTGACAAACTGCTAACTCCCATCGGGTTTACGCTCTTTATCGGCTCTACTATACTTATGATTGCGATGCCTTTTTTACCGGAATATCTCGTCTCCGCGGTCGGAGGAGCAAAGAGATGGATAAAACTTTTTGGCTTTTCACTCGCACCCGTTGAGTTTTTTAAAATAGGTTTTATCTATTTCTTGGCATGGAGTTTCTCTAGGAAACTGGGGCATCATGATGGCATGGGAGTTAAAGAGGAGTATATAAGATTTGCTCCCTATGGAGTGGTATTTGTGGGTGCTATGTTTATTATAGCTTTTGTGCAAAATGATTTGGGTCAGGTCGTAGTTATCGGACTCACGCTTCTGTTTATGCTTATGTTTGCAGGAAGCAGTTTTAGATTTTTCTTGACTCTTTTGGTCGGGACATTGATGTTTTTTCTATTTTTTATCGTCAGTGCAGAACACAGAATCATACGTATAAAATCTTGGTGGGCACTTGCGCAAAACAGCGTGTTGGAGCTTTTCCCCGACGCCATTGCCGCGCAGCTCAGAGTTCCAACGGAGGTTGAGCCATACCAGATAGGACACTCGCTCAATGCCATACATAACGGAGGGCTCTTCGGGGTAGGAGTCTCAAACGGAACCTTTAAACTCGGTTTTTTAAGCGAGGTTCATACCGATTTTGTTTTGGCGGGACTTGCGGAGGAGTTTGGATTTTTTGGAGTCTTAACTGTTGTGGTGCTTTTTATGTGGATGCTGCAGAGAATTTTTAAAATAGCCAACCGTACAAAAGATAAAAGAGTCTACCTCTTTAGTCTTGGAGTAGGGCTTCTGCTCTCTTTCGCCTTCTTGGTAAATGCGTACGGAATCAGCGGGATAACGCCCATCAAAGGAATCTCAGTTCCGTTTTTAAGCTACGGAGGCTCATCCATTTTGGCAGCTTCGGTCGGGGTGGGAATGGTTCTGATGGCATCTAAAAAAGCGAAGATGGATTAATATGAGAAGATTGGAAATAAGATGAAGTTTTGCATAACAGGCGGCGGAACAGGCGGGCACTTGATGATTGCCGAGGCTCTTGTTGAAGCTGCAGCGCAAGAGGGGCATGAAGCTATTTTCATAGGCTCGACAAGCGGTCAGGATAGAAAATATTTTGAAGATCACAGCACTTTTAGCCATGTCTATTTTCTAGAAACGACAGGCGTTGTAAATCAAAAGGGCCTGAAAAAAGTAAAGGCGCTTTGGTTGGTTTTAAAGGCTTTTTTTGCTTCAAGAAAGATCTTAAAACGCCACAAAATCGAGGCAGTTTACAGTGTTGGCGGCTTTTCGGCGGCTCCGGCATCATTTGCAGCCATAAGCAGATTCATCCCCCTT
Source organism: Sulfurimonas sp. (assembly GCF_032250635.1). GTDB lineage: Bacteria > Campylobacterota > Campylobacteria > Campylobacterales > Sulfurimonadaceae > Sulfurimonas. Next base: position 10,699 of record NZ_JAVVFL010000013.1, on the reverse strand, counting down.
TTTATCCATGAACAAAATGCGGTTGAGGGAAGATTGAACTCACTTTTAAAACCATTTGCAGCAAGATTTATATCCGCGTATAATGAAAAATCCCCAATAATAGGCTACCCGGTAAAAGAGGAGTTTTTTAAGAGCGCCAGAGAAAGAGAAGATGTAAAAACAATCATTTTTCTAGGCGGTTCTCAGGGCGCAAAAGCCATCAATGATTTGGCACTTAGCGTAGCAGAAGAGCTTAAAAAGAAGGGTATAAAAATCATCCATCAAGCGGGTGAGAAGGATTATGAGAGAGTGCAAAAAAAGTATGAAGAGTTGGGCGTCGAGGCAGAGGTGTATGCATTTACAAAAGAGATGCCCTCTTTGATGTCAAAAGCAGACTTGGCGGTAAGCCGCTCTGGAGCCAGCACTTTGTGGGAGCTTTGCGCAAACGGCTTGCCGGCTCTCTTTATTCCCTTTCCTCATGCCGCGTCTGACCATCAATACCACAATGCACGCTTTATTGTGCAAAATGAGATGGGCTGGTGCGAGAGGGAGAGTGAAGATTTAAGAGAGAAACTACTCTCGCTTTTAGATGAAAATCTGCAGAGCAAAAGCAGCGCTCTCTTGGAACACTCAAGCAAGGATGTGGCAAAGATGATGATTTTAGATGCATACAAGGTAGTACATGATTAGAGAATTAGCCGCTGATTTGGTCGAGCTTATATTTGAGTGGGGATATCTTGGGATATTTCTGCTTATGACCGTAGAGAGTTCCTTTGTTCCGTTTCCAAGCGAAATAGTGCTTATTCCTGCAGGTTATTTGGCCTCAAAAGGAGACATGAGCATCAGCATGATAATGATAAGCGCTCTTGGAGGTTCCATGGCTGGTGCTTACATAAACTACTTTTTAGCACTGCTTTTGGGAAGAAAAATTCTTCGCAGATATGGAAAATACTTTTTTATAAAGGAGGATGCTCTTGTTAAAATGGACACATATTTTAAAAAACATGGGCACATCTCTACGTTCATTGGAAGATTGGTTCCTGGAATTCGTCAGCTTATCTCTATTCCTGCGGGACTCTCGCGTATGAATCTGGCCGTATTTTCAACATATACTGCTCTTGGAGCGGGTATCTGGGCTTTGATACTTGTGATGCTGGGTTATTTTATAGGCGAAAATCAAGAACTTATTGATAGCTACTTAAAACAGATAACTATAGCCGTTCTTATGGTTTTGGTTTTATTAGCTTCATGGTATATTTACTATCAAAAAACAAAGAGGATTGAATAATGAACAACAATATAGGCTATATGTTTGAAGCTGGTTTTTTTGGAACGCGCGCTCCAATATTTATGGATTTAGTGACGCTTATCGTTTCACTTTTACCGTTTCTAGTAGCTGTCGCAATCTCTTTTGCTAGAAACAAACATTACAAGACACACTCGTATATTCAGATTATTATATTTGCTTTTTCTGTGATAGTTCTCGCATATTTTGAGTATGGAGTAAGAGTAGGCGGCGGATTTAGCGCTTTTATGAAAGAGAGCGGAGTCTCTTATGATTATGCTCTTGTGGTGCTTATCTTTCACATCATAATTTCTGTTATAACTGTTGTTTTATGGGCAACTGCTATCTTTAGAGCCAAAAAATTGTTACAATTAGGTGTTCATAGAAAAATGGGTCTGGTTGTGTTTGGAGGAGTAGTTCTTACCTCTGTAACGGGCATCTGGGTCTACTTTTTGATGTTTGTATATTAAGGAGTTTGAGATGAAGTACACTGCAAGTTTTAGAATTTGGCACTGGTTGAATGCCATAGTTATTTTGGGTTTAGTGGGAACAGTTCTGCTTAGGAAGAGTTTTTTGAGTTGGAGGACTAACTCTGAGATTATAATGACAAAACTCTCTGATATTGGAGTCGAGATTTTCAAAGAGGATGCTGTCACAATAGCAAAAGCTATTCGCGCAGGGATGTGGGAGTGGCATATCATACTTGGTTACGCTCTCGCATTTTTAGTTGTTTATAGAATTGCTCTGTTCTTTTTTGACAAAAGCAAAAGAGAAGATTTCGGCTCTTTAGAGCTTCATAAAAAAGGCGTTAAAGTCCTATACTATATCTTGTATGCAGCGATAATTTTTATGACTATCAGTGGTTTTTCAATGTATCTTCATGAGGAGTTAGGTTTGGCAGAAGCAACAGTCAAAAGCATAAAAGAGCTTCACGAGTTGGCGTATAACTACTTTTTAATCTTCATTCCTCTTCATTTAGCGGGTGTTGTGATTGCAGACATAAGAGAAGAGCACGGCATTATCTCTACGATGATAAACGGAAAAACAAAAGATAAGTTTTAATTAATATTACGCACTTAAACGAACTAGTCCGTTTAAGTGGGAGGGACTTGCCGTCCCTTCCAACTCCCTTAGAATGGAGTATGCCATTGGCTAGCATACCTAGAAGCTATAAAAAACAAGTTTTTTAAGAATTAATTTACAAAGGAACAAGAATGGTTGAATTAGATACAGCAGCACCGGAGTTTTGTCTGCCAAATCAGGATGATGTAGAGATATGTCTAAGAGATCTCAAGGGGAAGTGGATAGTTCTCTACTTCTACCCAAAAGACAACACTCCAGGGTGTACGACCGAAGCGTGCGACTTTAGCGAGGCGGCACCTGATTTTAGCACTTTAAATGCGGTAATACTTGGTGTGAGTGCAGACTCTACAGCAAAGCACCGTGATTTTATAGAGAAAAAAGATTTAAATATTACTCTTTTAAGCGATGAAGAAAAAGGGATGCTGCAGGCATACGGCATCTGGCAGATGAAGAAAAACTATGGCAAAGAGTATATGGGAATTGTCCGCTCAACGCTTATAATAGACCCAAAAGGTGTCGTAAAAGCTCTTTGGAAAAATGTAAAAGTAAAAGATCACGCAAGAATCGTTAAAGAGAAGTTAGAAGAGCTTCAAGGCAAGTAGCCTTGAAGTTAGATTAATATTTGTAGCGAATATAGAGACGAATGTCTTGAGCATTGTCGACTACACTCCCGCCCATACCGTATGAAACTGCCTGATCCATAGTTATAGGGGTACCCGTTGTGCTTCCAAAGAAACCGTTGCTTCCGCTATATTCATAATCTATATATGTATAACGAAGCTGCATAGACAGGATGTCATCAACCAAATACTCTGTAAAGTAGACTTCATACGCATCACCGCGAGCCGCAAGTTTTGAACCTATGTTTGTATCTTCCCCGTAAGTCATACTTCTCCAGTATTTACTTCCGTGGTTGTACTCTACGCCCCACTTTCCATAGTCAGAGATAAGTGAAGGGAACTGAGTTCCAACCCAAAAAGATGTACCAGTCTCGCTCTGTGTTGAACCAAGCATGCTTTGACCCTCTTTTGGATCAGTTTTGGAAACGGCAAAGCTTGCAAAAACGGTAGTGTAGTCCAAAAAGTTACTCCATCCATCGCCGATGCCTTTGACGGAGACATAAGCAACACCGGTATGCAGTCCTCCAACGGTATCAAAACCATCTCTATAATCTATTGTGAGTGGGTTTGCATCAGGGTCTTTTACATCTATAAGATTGCTAGCGTAGTAGTACATACTTGAAATTTTGTACTGTCTATCTTCATAAGGTGTAAAAATCAGTCCCGCTAAATCAATATTGGTATTTTCTGTTGATACTTCTGCATAAGGGGTTGATGTAAATTTTGGAGCAGCGTTGCTCATCCCGCGCCCAAGACAAAGTTTTACAGAAGTTTTGTACTCTTTGTTGAGTGTAAATTGAGAACTAAGTCCATCAAATTCAACATTGATAGCATGCCCTATTGGTGAAGAGGCGTGATCATCATCTCTAAGATTTACAAGTGCGCCATTAGTTGAAGGGCGGCGACCTATACTAAATGTCCAAGGAATATCTAGACCAAAAAATTCCTGATCTTGCCATAAGAAGTATGCACTGCGCACTCTTATCTTGTCATCATAAGCGCTTTCATTCGCTATCCAGTCAAAACCTTCAAGTGAAGCAGTGGCAGGATTGCTTGCCCCTGAGCGTTGACCAAAAGCTTTATTGTATGCTAATTGACCTATAAAACTTAGGTTGTTTGTTGCTTTATAACCCATATCTATCCAGAGTCTGTTTGTCATAAAGGCATCATTTTCTGCTTTGTCGCCATTTGCCATCTCATAGCTCATGTTCTCTATAGCAAATCTATAGTCGACTTGGAACTTTAGGTGTGAACCTGATGTATTTCTGTTTAGCTCAGCAATACTCTCCTCGATGTCAAAAAGTCTGTCATCCGTAGATGGAATATACTCCTCATCTTCGTCAGACTCTTCCTCTTGGGCTTCATCTGCAGAAGCAACTACCTCTGTATCTTCTCCCGCGTCATCAGAAGCGACACTATCTGCGCTTTGTGCATCATCAGAAGCAACAGTTCCCGGTTCGCCATCATCTTCTGCCTCTTCATCTTGAGTGGACTCTTTTTGAGCCTTAAGCGTAGCAATCTCTTGCTTTAGCTGGTTCATCTCTCTCTCCATGGCTTCAAAACGCTCATACATGGTAGTTTCAGCACTTAAGTTTGTTACTATCAGTGCAGCAGCAGCTAATGACAGCAGTAATGGCTTCTTCATTTTCATCCCTTGTTTAAAAGCAGTAAACAATGCTTTTTTTTATGATATTGTCACTAGTACTATACCCAGAAAATATAAAAAATTTTTTAAATTGTGATAATTTTATATAAAAAAATCTAATAGATAGACGCAGTGTTACAAAGTAAATGCTTAAAATGTAAAAAAGCTTATATTAAACATATTTTTAGTACAATTCGCGGATTTTCTTTCACTCCTATAGTTAAAGAAATATTCAACAGGTATGTATCAAAAGTCAGTGTAACCCCCTTTTTAGGCGGGTATTACCCGATATTACCAAAGTGAACTGACAAACCATTCGATTAGAAACGCAAATCGGAACAAAGTCCCGCTTTGCTACGCTAGCCGCTATGGCACTGAAGATTGCCTCTTTGAGGCAGAAACTTCTTGCTTTGCAAGAATAAAATTAAATTTCGGCTGAAAAATGCCCTTAAAGGACCTTGAATGGTAACTATGAAAGACTTACTGGAGTGTGGTGTACACTTTGGACACCAAACACGTCGTTGGAACCCGAAAATGAAAAAATATATCTTCGGTGTTCGTAAAAATATCTATATTATAGATTTACAAAAAACTCTTCGTTATTTCCGTAACACATACCAAATCGTTGTAGATGCGGCGCACGAGGGAAAAACTGTTCTTTTCGTTGGAACTAAAAAACAAGCACGCCAGTCTGTAAGAGATGCAGCAATTGCATGTGGTATGCCTTATGTTGACAATAGATGGTTAGGCGGAATGCTTACAAACTTCCCAACTATTCAAAAGTCTATCCGCAAGCTTGACGTTATTGCAGAGATGCAAGAGAACGGTCAAATTGATCTTTTAACGAAAAAAGAAGCACTTATGCTTATTCGTCAAAAAGAGAAGTTAGAGATATATTTCGGCGGTATCCGCAACATGAAAAAACTTCCTGACATGCTTTTCATCGTAGATGCTGTTAAAGAGCACATCGCTGTTTTAGAAGCTAGATGTTTAAATATTCCTGTTGTTGCTCCACTTGACACAAACTGTGACCCTGACCTTATCACTTACCCAATCCCTGGAAATGATGATGCTATCCGTTCTATTCAGCTTTTTTGTCGTGAAATGACAGAAGCTATCAATGAAGGTAAAGCTTTAAGAGAGGGCGGAAAAATTGAAGTTGAAGAAGAGATGGCAGCAGATGAGTCTGTTGTTGCTGAAGATTTCAAAACAGTTGAAGTAGAAGATTTAGAAAAAGAGGAAGCGTAGTTATGGAAGTTACGGCAGCAATGGTAAGAGAGTTGCGTCAAGCAACTGATGCACCTATGATGGATTGTAAAAAAGCTTTAGTTGAGAGTAATGCAGATATGCAAAAAGCAACTGAGTGGCTAA
>NZ_JAVVFL010000013.1:0-4706 GCF_032250635.1 Sulfurimonas sp. | reverse complement strand
AATCAGCTAAAAAAGCTGATAGAGTTGCTGCCGAAGGTCTTGTGGGCTTTAAACTTGCGGATGATTTTTCTAAAGCAACAATCGTTGAAATCAACTCCGAGACAGATTTCGTTGCTCAGAATGAGGGTTTTAAAAATTTAGTTCTTAAAACAACAGAAGAGGTTTACGCAACTTCTCCATCAGATGTAGAGAGCCTAAAAGCAACATCTTTTGGTTCATACTTCTCTGAGACTGTTGCAAAAATCGGTGAGAAGATAGACGTTCGCCGTTTTACTACACTTCAAGCTGATGATGAGAGTGTTGCGCTTAATGGCTATATTCACTCAAACAACCGTATCGCGGTTATTGTTTTGGCAAAATGTGACAGCAAAAAAACTGCGCAGGGATTAATTCCAACGCTTAAAAACATTGCTATGCATGCATCTGCGATGAAGCCGACAACACTTTCATATAAAGATTTTAACCCTGAATTTGTTGATGGTGAAACTAAAGGTAGAATTGAAGCTCTTAAAAAAGAGAATGAGGAGTTAAGTCGTTTGAAAAAACCTCTTAAAAATATTCCTCAGTTTGTCTCTATGATGCAACTTAGTGATGAAGTTTTAGCTAAAGCGGAAGCTGACATCAAAGAAGCATTAAAAGCTCAAGGTAAACCTGAAGCTATCTGGGACAAAATCGTTCCTGGACAACTTGCTCGTTTTATAGATGACAACACGACTCTAGACAAAGAGCTTGCACTTTTAGACCAGACATACGTTCTAGATGACAAAATGACTGTTGCACAAGCTGTTCAAGCTGCTGCAAAAGAGCTTGGCGGAACTGCTGAGATAGTTGACTTTGTTCGTTTTGAAGTAGGTGAGGGTATCGAGAAAAAAGTAGGTGACTTCGCTGCAGAAGTTGCTGCTCAAATGAGTTAAGGATTTTTCCTTAACTCTTCCCCCTCTAATAAACAATCAAAAAACCAATAATATTTAACTTAACAAACTAAAGATGATATAATTTTTTCAAATAAACCATTAAGAGTGCATTTTGAATAAAAATAAAATCATTGTAATCGGCGGAGGCTACGGCGGACTTCGTACCGTTGAGAAGCTGGCAAAAAACCCACAAAATGAGATACTGCTTTTAGATAAAAACTCCTACCACTTTGCACAAACAGATGTATATGACCTAATAGCAAACGAGAATGATTTTGCGCAGGTTACAGTTGACCTTTTCACCTTCTGTAGCGGCTTTGAGAGCAATGTTACCTTCATAAAGCAGGAGGTGAAAAACATCGACTTTAAAAATAATAAGGTTGTAACTTCCATTCAGAGATACGGTTATGATTATCTTGTAATCGCCGTTGGCGCGCGTACCAAATTTAGAGCAGACGTTATTGGGTTACGCGAATATGCATACGGTGTAAAAGCGCTTCATCGCGCCATGTATTTTAAACAAAAATTTGAGATGTCGCTGTTTAAAAGGGTTGAGGAGAGCGGAACAAGCTGTAAACCCATCAATATAATAGTTGCAGGCGGCGGTCTTAGCGGTGTAGAGATAGCGGCGCAGATGGCATCGTTTTCTAAAGAGTTTTACCGTAAAAATAACTTTATATGCAGAAAATTAAACATCGTACTGATAAATTCGGGCAAGCATATTTTGCAGGGACTTGATGATGTATTGATTCAAAAAAGCGATCAAAGACTGAAAAAGCTTGACGTAATTATAAAAAATGAGAGAAAAGTTGTCGAGATAACAAAAGAGAGTGTAAAACTAAGCGGTGGCGAAGAGCTTCAAATGGATTTTATAATATTTGCCGGCGGTATTGAGCCAAATGGACTTGTGCATGAACTCTCTATCGATAAAAACGAGATGGGCTATATTGTTACAAACAGCTATCTTCAAACACAGAGCTACGGTAACGTTTTTGCCATAGGTGACTGTACGACTATATACAACGACGCTAAAGTCGTTGCGCCGACTGCAGACACGGCAGAGCAGATGGCAGATATTTGCGTTCAAAACATTACGAGCCTTATAGAGAAAAAACCTCTAAGAGAGCATAATATAAAATCTCGCGGAATATTAATCGCTCTTGGCAGAGGTTACGCTGTTGCTAAAGTATTTGGTTTTTATTTTAGCGGATACTTTGCCTATATTATGAAAAAGATGGTTGAGAAAGCTTATGAAAAAAGATTGGAGATGCGCTCAAGAAAAGGGTGCAAAAAGATATTTTGTGATTAAATTAGCTATAATCCTCTCATGAATTTACTATCTGCAAAAAATTTATCGCACAGTTTTGATTATGAACTTTTCTCGAATATATCGCTTGATTTAAACGAGGGAGAATCCGTTGCCATCATAGGTATCAGCGGAAGCGGAAAATCGACACTGCTACATATATTGTCAACACTTTTAAAGCCTCAGAGCGGAGAAGTTTCTCTTTTTGGAGAAGATGTCTCAGGCATGAATAAAAAGAGACTATCACGTATAAAAAGAGATGAACTTGGGCTTGTTTTTCAGTCTCATTATCTTTTTAAAGGTTTTAGCTCTTTGGAAAATTTGGAGATTGCGGCAATACTCTCAAAACAAGATATAGATGAGAATCTTTTAAAAAGATTGAAAATCGACAGTGTAATGCATCAAAAAGTTACGGAACTCTCTGGAGGGCAACAGCAGAGAGTCTCAATTGCCAGAGTGTTGACAAAACAGCCTCGCATACTCTTTGTAGATGAGCCGACAGGAAATCTGGACAAAGTTACCGCAAATGAGGTTATGGATATATTTTTTGAGTATATAAAGCAGCATGGAGCAGGTATGGTTATGGTTACGCACGATGAAGAGATTGCACACCGATGCGACAATATTTATAAGTTGATAGACAAAGAACTGATAAAAGTTAGCTAATTTTTAGAAAGGGTTTAACAATGGCTTGGCCGCAAATCTTTAGCGACACCTACATAGTCGGTTTTATTCTTCTTTTTTTCAGATTCGGCGCGCTTTTTATGGCAGTGCCGATATTTTCGCACAACAGTATTCCGATGACCATAAAAGCGGCATTGGCATTTTTCTTCACGATAGTTTTTTACTCCTCTATGCCTCCTCTTGAGATTGCTATAACCGCGCCTAGCATCGTAGTAGCGATACTTAGCGAACTTCTTTTTGGTCTTGCAATAGGCGTTGTCCTGCAGATAGCTTTTAATGCAATCACATTTGCCGGCGGGCAGATATCTTTTATGATGGGCTTTTCGATGGCAAGCGCAATAGACCCGCAAACAGGCGTCTCGATGCCTATTATCTCGCAGTTTTTATCTTTAGTCGCGCTTATGATTCTCTTTGCCATAGATATGCACCACTGGATGCTGCTTTTTATAGACAGCTCCCTAGAGAAGATTCCTCTTGGAGGCTTTTTGATGAGTGAAAATCTATTTAACTATATAATCACCGCAACATCAAATATGTTTATGGTCGGATTTATGATAGCATTTCCCATAATAGCGCTCTCATGGCTAGCAGACGTAATTTTTGGAATGCTTATGAAAACAATGCCTCAGTTCAACCTTTTAGTTATCGGTTTTCCGATAAAGATTATGGTCTCTTTTGTTGTTTTGATAGCTACGCTAAGCGCTTCGATGTTGATTTTAAAAGGGGAGATGCTCGAAGCTTTTAACTTTTTAGAGACGTTTTTTTAGTTTTTTTCGATACAATAATGTCAAAAGAGCCTCTTAAAGGGAACCCGTAATGAAAATCTTACTTATAAATAATAATCCAGTTGTCAATAAATTAGTAACCCTAAGCGTACAAAAAACTTCAGATGAGTTGGATAAAGTCGAGAGTATAGAGGACATAGATTCAACATCTTATAACCTTTTGATTCTCGATGATGGACTCTACACACAAGAGTTGCTAGATGAGCTAAAATCAAAAGTAGATTTTAGCAGATCTCTTTATATATGTGCGAAAGATGCTAAGGCGCTTGAAGGGTTTGATGCAATTATGCGCAAGCCGTTTTTGCCTACCGACCTTGTTGAAATGCTTGTCTCTTTGGCAAAAGGTATCAACGTAAACACCGAAGAGAAGAGCAATAAAAGCAAAGTTGCAGAGGCTCAAGATGATTTTGCTTTTGGTAGCGATTTGGATGATCTAGACGAACTTGGTGAGTTGGAAAGTTTGGATACTCTTGATGAAGTTGAGCTGGATGATACCGAAATTGAAGATGGGCTTGAAGATTTTAATGATGCGCATAACGAGGAGCTTGATGAAGATCTAGAGGGTGAATTTGATGAGCTCGAAGACGAACTTGATGAAGATCTTGAGGGTGAATTTGATGAGCTTGAAGATGAGGTTGAGGAAGAACTAGAGGATGAAGAGTTAGGTTCTGCGGATGAAGCAGAGAGCGTTGACTCGGATGACTTAGAGATCGAGGATGATGAGAAGAAAAGTGTTTTGGATAAAGATGAGCTTCAAGAGGTTCAGACTCTTTTGGAAGAGACCGAAAAAGAGGATGATGCATCTAAAGAGAATCTAGAAGCTGAAGAAGAGTTGGAGCTTGAAGATGATTTGCAAGATGAGGATGATTTGGAGCTTGAAGAGATAGACGAGCTCGATTTTAAAGATGAGGATTTAGATTTTGAAGATGGTGAGAGTGAACTTGATGAAGAGTCAGAGCCAGAAGAAACACAATCTGAAGAGCTCGAGCTTGATGAAGAGCTTGAACTTGATGAGCC
>NZ_JAVVFL010000218.1:0-3418 GCF_032250635.1 Sulfurimonas sp. | reverse complement strand
TATATGCGGATGTGCGCATGAGTTTGGACATCCGTTGACGCTAAAGGAGAGCCTCTCTTCAAAGAACGGAAATTTTCTCTGAAGATGTTCAACCAGTTTTGCTGCCAAATCCTTTGTCTCTGAGACGGCAAATTTACAAAAATTTATCCCCGTACAAGAGAGCGTTCTTGCCTTAAACACAGATGGCTCTGCGTCTATACCCATCTCTTTTAACTCTTCTACCACAAAGACGGCATTTTCACTAGGCAGATCTGTAATGACAAAATTCTGCGCCGTGGTCGCTCTTATGGCAGTAATATCATATTTTTTAGCTATCTTTATAAGCCCGTTCAACCCCTCGGCTCCTATTTTTCCCCCATTTATAGCACAACCTATGTAACTTCTGCCCTCATTTATACTCTTGTGTATGCCGAAATGTTCTCTATTTACATAAGGAGTATATTTTTGCAAATCATCTAGTTGAAGTCTGAAATCTACTTTTGAGTGCAATATCTCGATAAATTGTTCAACCCCCAGAGCGTCGAGCAGATGCCCGAGTCTTGCTCTGTTTCTATTCTCCCTGTTACCATAGTCTCTGTAAATCTCCGTGATTGCTTTGGCAACTGCTAAAACCTGATGCGGTTCTATATAGCCTATATGAGAAGCTATACGCTTGTTTGATGCCAGTCCTCCGCCCACGCTGACATCAAAGATCACTTCGCCCTCTTCACTCTTTTTTGCGTTAAAGCTTAGATCCTGTATCTCATGCGAGGCACAGTGTTTGGGACAGCTGCTGATTCCAACCTTATATTTTCGCGGCAAGTTCGATATCTCTCTGTTTGCGTCAAAGTAGTCATTAACTTCTTTGGTTATCGCCTCCACATCATAAAGGCGCTCTTTATCTACATCGCTTACGGGACATGTAACCACATTTCTGGCAACATCTCCGGCCGCAAAAGCGGTAGTAAGTCCCACCTCGCTCAAACATGAAAAAATTGCAGGCAGATCCTCCACTCTGATAAAGTGAAACTGCAGATCCTGCCTTGTCGTAAAGTCCGCAGTCCCTCTTGCATACCTCTTTGAGATCTCCAGAGCCGCTTCAAGCTGATTTAAATCCATCCTGCCGCCCTCCAGCTTAACCCTTAACATGAAGTAAAGCCTTTTGTCCTCTCTCTCTTGAAGATTGGTGTTTTGGGTATATAGCCCGTACCATTTAAATCTGTCTATATCTTCGGGGTCAATATCTTCGCCGCTCTTTGCATAGCGGTAGATATCTGCAAAAACATCTAGACCGTCTTTTTCTCTTTTTATACGTTCAACTCTTTGTGCTTTTGTCTCTTTTGACATACTCTTTTCCTAAAAAATCTCTTTTGCTTCCCAGTGCGGAAAATGTTTCCTTACAAGTGCGTTTAGCTCTGTCTCAAACTCTCCATACTCGGAAGATTTTGTTTTTGAATCGGTTTGCGATTTTTGAGTAATCATCCCCGCTCCGAGTGTGTTGTTTGTGACTCTGTCTATAATTATAAAGCTTCCCATAGCTTTGTTTTTGATGTATGGATCATACGCCAAATGGCTCTCAAGAGAGAGTTTCGCATGTCCTATCTCGTTTAGATTTAGTAGATTTGCACTCTGATGCTCCTGCGTGTTTACATCCGTTTTATAGTAAAAGCTCTCAACGCTACCCACAACCACAGATGAAGCTCTTTTTATAAAATACTGCTTATGTTTAAGCAGCGGCTCTTCGTTCATCCAGACGATATTTACATCAAAAGCATCGGCACTGTCTGGCTGTTCATCACTTTTTACCATGATATCGCCGCGGCTTATATCTATCTCATCTTCAAGTGTAATGGTTACAGCCTGCTGCACGTAGGCATACTCTAAATTACCATCATAAGTAACTATCTCTTTGACCTTTGAGCACTTCCCTGATGGCAAAACGGTAATACTATCTCCCACCTTTATAACACCCGAAGAGATCGTCCCGCAGTATCCTCTAAAGTCCAAGTTCGGTCTGTTTACGTACTGCACCGGCATCCTGAAATGAACCAGATCCCTGTCGTTTGCTATCTCGATATTCTCCAAACAATGCAGAAGCGTCTTACCTTTGTACCAAGGAGTTTTTTGGCTTGTTTCTACCACATTGTCTCCCTTTAACGCAGAGAGCGGAATGAGTGTAATATCCTCACTCAGTCCTATCTCCTTCGCAAACAATAGATAATCCCTTGAAATCTCCTCATAAACCCCTTGACCAAAGCCGACCAGATCCATCTTATTTACGGCAACGACAATATGCTTGATTCCAAGCAGTTTTGCTATAAAAGAGTGTCTCTTTGTCTGCGTCTGGATCCCATACCTTGCATCGATGAGGATTATCGCCAGATCCGCCGTACTTGCACCCGTCGCCATATTTCTCGTGTACTGTTCATGCCCCGGAGTGTCCGCGATAATGAACTTTCGCTTGTCCGTCGTAAAGTATCTATAGGCAACATCAATTGTAATCCCCTGCTCCCTCTCACTCTGCAGACCGTCAACCAGAAGCGAGAGATCAAACTCCCCCTCGGTCGTACCGCTCTTTTTGCTATCTTTTTTTATGGCTGCGAGCTGATCCTCAAAGATCATCTTTGAGTCGTGCAAAAGCCTCCCGATCAGAGTACTTTTGCCGTCATCAACGCTTCCGCATGTAATAAATCTGAGCAGTTGTTTATTCTCATGCTCTTTTAGATAACTCTCAATATCCGCTGCTATTTTTGTCTCTAATATTGACATCTTAAAAATACCCCTCTATTTTTTTCTTCTCCATCGAACCAGCCGAATCGTTATCGATTACGCGCCCCTGTCTCTCACTTGTCTTGGTTAAGAGCATCTCTTGAATAATCTCACCCAGTGTCGTTGCATTTGATTCAACAGCGCCCGTAAGCGGATAACACCCCAAAGTTCTAAAGCGCACCATCTCCTCTTTTATCTCTTCACCCTCTTCGATCGGCATTCTCTCATCATCAACCATTATCTTGACCCCGTCCTTTTGAACAACGGGTCTTTTTTTGGCAAAGTAGAGCGGAACAATCGGGATATGCTCTAGGTAGATATATTGCCAGATATCAAGCTCCGTCCAGTTGCTAAGCGGAAAAACTCTTATACTCTCGCCCTTGTGAACGCGCGAGTTATAGATACTCCATAGCTCAGGTCTCTGGTTTTTCGGGTCCCATCTATGGTTTTTATCTCTAAAAGAGTAGATCCTCTCTTTTGCTCTGGACTTTTCCTCATCTCTTCTTGCTCCGCCAAACACCGCATCAAATTTGTACTTGTTTAGTGCCTGCTTCAACCCCTGAGTCTTCATGATGTCCGTATGCACTGCCGAGCCGTGAACAAATGGATTGATATCCATCTCTACTCCCTCGGGGTTGGTGTGAACTAGAAGTTCAAACCCCTCATCTTT
>NZ_JAVVFL010000012.1:7379-20280 GCF_032250635.1 Sulfurimonas sp. | reverse complement strand
TAGACCAATAAGTTCAAAATGTTTTTTTGCATATTCTATTTGCCAATCCTCTCTTGCTCTGCTGTCTCTTTTTTTATCACTTCCTTTTGTTTCAACGATAAAACTTCCTTCACTCTCATCAAGTTTCACTACAGCAAAATCAGGATTATAAGTTCCAAGAGGAGTTTTTATTTTAAATTTATTAGGTAGTTTAGTAAAAATCTTAAAGTTATTTGTGTCCGTACAAGTTATAAAATTCTTTTCAGTATCTGAGTCATATTGTTCAGCCTCATAAAGCCCTTTTCTACAATCTTCCAATTTATATCCTGAAATTTCTTCAGGGAAAATATTGGCAAATTCATAATATTCATCTATTTTTTTATAAACCAATCCACTTTTACTTAACATAGAAAACATAACATCTTCAAAAGCTTCAATAGCTTGTTTGATATAAGAGTCACTATTTTTTATAAATTCTTTTGTAAATTTTTCTATGCCAACTTTTTCAAATATTTCAATAATCGTTTGTATTGAAAGACCCATATGCTTTTCTATAACTGAAACAATATTTGGCAGTTCTTCTTCCACATCAATCTTAGTACTTTTTGATTCACTTACATATCCATCAAAACTGCTCTCTATATTTCCAAACTGTTTTACAATCTTTTTTTCTCTAACCTCAATATTTTTTAGTTTTTCACTAACTTCATCTCTGTAGTTTGTTGTATCTAAATGTATCTCATAAATTGTTTTTTGTTTAAGTTTTTCCCAAAGTTCTTTAAACTCTTTTATATCATCTTCGTTATATTTTCTTTTTGCTGACTTTTTATGATTTAAATTATTAGGTTTTACATATTGAGCGCAGTTTCCGCCTATGTCATACTCTTGCTGTAAGCCTCTAGCAAACTCATCAAAACTCTCGTTTGCAATGACGGTAAGTCTATTTATCTCTTTATCCTCTACTCTTTCACCTTTCGAGTTTACGGGAAGCCGCACCCCTCGACCTATAATCTGTCTTTTCTTCATTTCCGATTTTGTATCGTTTAGTGTTGTTATAAAAAAGACATTTGGATTATCCCAACCCTCTTTTAATGCACTATGTGAAAATATAAAGCTATGTTTATCCTCAAAACTCAAAAGCTTCTCTTTATCTCTCATGATTAAGTCATAAGTATCTTTTTGCAGTTTTCTGTCACTATCATTATTTTTAAGCTCATCGACAAAAGCAGCTTTTCTTTTTGCAAAATAGTACGCATATACCTCTTTGGCATCTCTATTTTTGAAACTCTCAAATTCTACCTTGAGTCTCTCAAATTCACTTATAAAATACTCTTCTAGCCAACCGTTTTCAATACTTAAAAAATTTGCAACTTTGTCTATGAAAAATAGACTTAACACCTTAATATCTTGAAGTTTAAGTTCTTCAAACTTTCTCATATGCCGCTCTATAGCTTCGCTAATTTGTTGTTTTTGTATCTCTTTTTTTACTTGTCCATTTACATCATTTAGCTCTAGTTTTAAACCATTTTCAAATTTTATATACATCTCTTTAGAAGATATTTCATCAACAATAAAACCGTCATATATTGAATTGTTTGTCTTATCCTTTAAGCTGTCTTCACCTTTTATTTTGACTGGTTTTGTAACAAATTCATCTTTATTTTTTACAATAAGTTCAAGTGAGGCAACTGGTTTTCTTGAAGATTTGTCTATCTCGATTTTTAACACATTTATATAAACATCATTTATAGTTTGATTTTCACTTAGAGCTAAAACATCTATCTGTTTAACAAGCCCGCCTTCAAGTGCTTCTTTGGGAGTTAAACTATACACAAGATTATAATAGTTTTTATGTGTCGCAGAATATCTAAGTGTAAAAAGTGGATTTAGTTCACTTAATGCAGTTTTACTTAAATCACTCTCCATATTTTGTGGTTCATCAAGTATCAAAATAGGATTTGTTTTTTTAAGACTCTCTTTTGGAGCCCCGACAAATCCTTCTCTTGGCATATTTAGTACAGTCCCAGCTCTTTTAAAACTGTCAATTGTCATAATCATTATTTGCAAAATATCATCTCTTATGAAATGTTTTAAACTTCCTAAACGACTTGAATCATATTCAAAATAATCATAAGGAAAATTAAACTCATCTTTAAAGTGGCTTTGCATACTATTAAGTGAATTTAAAACGCCCTCCTTTATTGCAATAGAAGGAACTATAATGATAAATTTACTCCATCCGTACTTTGCATACAGTTCAAGTATGGTTTTTATATAAACAAAAGTTTTTCCAGTGCCTGTCTCCATCTCTATAGAAAAATCTAAACTTTGTAACTCATTAGATATTTCGATATTATTTAACTTTTGTATTTGATTTAAATTGTCTAATATAGTATCTTGTGATAATAAAAGTTCATTTGCACAAACCGCTTCACCGTCAAAAATATCAAATTGATTATCTTGTTTTGGCTGTCCTTGAAATATATCTATAATAGAGTTTATTGCTTTTTCTTGATGTGGTTGTTTGAGATATTTTATTTGCATATATTAAAGTCCAAGCTTTTCTAAAAAATATTTTAATGATCTATTGTTGCTTCTTTGAATATCCTTCTTTGAAGATAAAAACTTTTTCACTAAATCTTCTTCTCTCAACTTTTTTCTATGTTGAAATTTATTACTTAAATCTTCTTTTGATTTATTATCACTAGTTTCCCATCCTGACAACATCCATGATTCTATTTCTTTGGAGACGATTGCTACTAAAGTATTATCAAACTTATCAATTTCTATTTTTTCTTTATACCATTTTTTTAATTCTAAAATACAATTAAATTGTTGTCCTACTTTACACTGAGTATCTAAATCAATCAGAACATATACCATTTCACATTTTCTCTTAAAAAGTGCTTCTATATCTTTGTGTACTTTTGCTTTATTTAATATTTTACAGCCACTTTTTTTGCCGCCTGATGATATTACTATAATGTCTTTTTTTAATTTAGGCTTGAAATAATCTTCAAAAAACTTTTTATCACTATCTCCTTCAACTATCAAACCTATTTTCACAACTCATCCTCTAAGTTATCTAAAATACCAATTTTAATCATCTCAACTAAATCATCTTTATAAATTTTCATAATTTTTTTAATATTTTCAATATCCTTAGCCCGTATCCCTTTAGTATCTCCTGCATAATCCCTAAACATAAAAATAATCTCATCACGTTTAAGCTGCGATAACAATTCAGTACTATGTGTAGTAAAAAATATCTGCTTATCATCATCTCTCATCGTATTTAGAATATATGACAATACCTTCATGTGCATATGTCGCTCAGGTTCTTCTATCATCATTCCAATTGCATTTTTATTGCCTAAAATAGCGGTCATAATTGCTAAAAAGTGGATTGTTCCATCTGAGATATTTTTGATATTCACTGGATATGTTTGTTCATTGACTTCTTCATTAAAGACCACTTCAGGTATAGACTCACCTTTAATCTCTATAGATGTTACAAGCTCAACCTCTCCAATCAATGAAGTTGATATATCTTCAAAAACATCTTCTCTTAAATTTTCAAGATACTCTGTCAAGTTTGTACCGTTTTCTAAAAGGTATCCAAATCCGGACTCTTGAGTTCTTTTTATATCATGTGCATGAAAATAGTGTGAAGCAAAAAGCGAACTTTTATTAAATATATTTTTAAAATCTAAGATTTTATTTTCTTGTAGCCCTAACAACTTTTCCACAATTTCATGTGTGCTCTCAAATCTTGTTTCTATTACTTGATTTTTTGAAGTAGTATTATGGTCAAAATGAAATGATCTATATTTCTTTTTATTAAGTTCTTCAATATATGAAGAATTATTTATTATATAACCTTCTATATCATAAAATATTCTAAGTCCAAAACCATTTTTTAAATCATTTTTATCTATAACTACACTTTTTATTTTTCCATCTATTAAAATATCGATATTGGATATTTTTTCATCTAAATTAAGTGTGAATAAAAATAGAAGAGTTACATCATAATCTATAAGCTCATCAGCTACTAAAACTCTATTTTTTATTAAAAACCTTGCATTTAATCTAGTCTCTTTTTCATCATAGTGAAAGTTTTTTATATTTTTTATACCAATTTTTGAAATGGCCCTTGCTGTATTTTCATAAATAAGAGAATCTAAAAATTTAAGTGCATCAATTAGATTACTTTTCCCAGTATTATTAGGTGCTATAAGACAATTTAACTTTCCAAATTCAAACTTACTTGTTTTAAAACTTTTAAAGTTATCTATATATAGACTCTCTAATAAAATACTATTTGAGTCAAATTTTGCTATGCCTAATCTATCATAACCTAATCTCATGTCCAACCCCTACAGTGTCTCTAAATCTATATTTTCTCTAAGATTTAGTTTCGTGCTATCACTTAGTGCTTTATCAAAGCAAATCAACTTAGCACCTTCTGGAATAAACTCTTGTATGTCTGTTTGTATCTCTTTATCAAAACAGAAGCAAAACTCTCTTCGCTCTTCATATAGTCTTATAAAGCTATATTTTGGAGTTTTTATCTCTTCATTTTTAGCACTTAAACTAAATCCATTTTTTAGTGCTACTTCATAAACTATATCAATATGCTTTGCACCTTGAGTTAAAATATTTTCAGTAAATACACTCATCTTTAACATCTTCATAATATCTTCAAAACTATCATTTGGTCGTTTTTTTAGCTCTTTAAACACTTGAAAATTTGAGCTATCAAGTTTGTATGATTTAAAACCGTCTTTATAGTCTAATTTTTCTATCACTTTTTTTATTCTAGCTTTTGTGATGTCGCTGATTTTTTTATACCCTGCTTTGTAAGCTTCGCTATTTTCTTCTGTCGTTTCTGGGAGTTGGACTAAGATATATTTTCGATTTCCATTATCTTCAATATTTTGTTGCATCACAGCATGAGCGGTCGTTCCGCTTCCTGCGAAAAAGTCTAGGATAATGTCGTTTTCATTTGTTGCAAGATTCAAAAAATGTTTTATTAAGTTTACTGGCTTTGGGTTATCAAATAACTCAGATACACCAAATAACTCATCATTTAAAAATTGTGCAGCACTATCTGTACTTCCAACATCAGGTAATATATTTGGTTGTGCAGAAAAAGTATCTTCATCTTCAAAATCATATATTTTTTGAATTATTTTTTCTCCATCATAATAAAACCTATTTTTTAGTTCTAGCTCTTTAGCAGTTTTTTCACCAATTTGCCATCTTTTTCCGTCTCTAGGTTTATAACCTAAAATTGGGTATTTCATAGTATTTCTTTTGTAAGAACCGCTGTCTTTTTTTTCAATAACTGTTATTCTATAATTACCTTCACTATCATTGTAAGGGTACTCTCTATTTTCTTTTTCTTTAACTCTTTGTTTTATTTTTGCTTTATCTGTTTTTCTATAACATAAATTATAATCCATTTGAGGACTTACTTCTGTACCTTTTGTGTTTGATGTTGTTGATTTCTTTTTCCATAAAAAACTTGCTACAAAATTCTCTTCCCCATAAATCTCATCCATCACTTTTCTAAGATTATGCACTTCATCGTCATCTATGCTTACAAAGATTACACCGTCATCTTTTAGTAGGTTTCTGCTTAACCAAAGCCGTGGATATATCATATTGAGCCAGTTTGTGTGTCGTCTTCCGCTGCTTGAAGTTTTGGTGCTTGTGTAGCCCTCTTCTCTTAACTGGTCGGTTTGGATAAGATAGTTTGTAATGGTGTCACCCCATGTGTCGCTATAGACAAAATCTTTGTCTTTGTTGTATGGCGGGTCTATATAAATCATCTTGATTTTTTTGTGGTAGGAGGTTTGAAGAAGTTTTAAAACTTCTAAGTTGTCGCCCTCGATGAAGACATTGTCTCCATCAAGAATGGTTTTATCATCGTCAAGTTTTAGCGTTGCGTTTGATTTTTGTTTTATGATTTTGTAGCAGTCCTGCTTACCGCTCCAATTAAAGCTATAGTGTTCAGTTTTCTCATCTTTTATATCAAAAAGCAGCTTTTTAAACTTCTCTATATTTAACTTGCCATCTTCAAAAGCTTCAGGAAATATATTTTTAAGCTCTTCTACTTTTTCTAGCTCTTCAATCTTGTGATTATTTATATCTTGACTCTCTAAATTTATCAACACATAGCCCTATTTTCTAAATGAGACGATTATATCTAAACAATATATAAAAAACTATTTATCAGCAATACACATAAGCTAAAATATTGTATAGAAAACCACTAATATCTAGGCTAGCTTTCTATTTCTAAACGCAATGGCAATTACGATAAAGAGGATCGTATATGTCACAGGAACAAAATCAGGAATAGGAACAGGGTCACCCTTTGCATAAGAGTGCATTCCAGCAAGATAGTAGTTCACTCCAAAGTATGTCATGATGACCGATGTATATGACAACAACGAAATAACGCTAAAGTTAAATTCGCTGTAGATCGACTTGATAAATCTAAGGTGAACAACGACCGCATAGACCAAAATGGTCACAAGCGCCCATGTCTCTTTCGGGTCCCAGCCCCAGTAGCGTCCCCAGCTCTCATTTGCCCAGACACCGCCTATGAAGTTTCCAACCGTTAACAACACAAGACCTATCATAAGACCCATCTCGTTAATGGAGTTTAGCTCTTTAATTGATAACGAGATATGCTTCTCATTGCTTTTAGTTTTAAATATAAACAGAAGGATCACTATAAAGCCCAAAAGTGCGCCAAGCCCCAAGAAGCCGTAACTAGCAGTGATAACCGCAACATGTATGCTAAGCCAGTATGAGTTAAGAACAGGAACCAGGTTTGTCACCTGCGGATTCATCCAGTTTAGATGCGCCACAAAGAGAATCAAGCCTGTAAGTACTGCAGTTGAAGCCATGGTCATTGATGAGCGTTTAGAGAATAAGAGACCCGCTAAAATAGTTGCCCAGCTAATGTATATCATAGACTCATATCCATCAGACCAAGGCGCATGCCCCGCAACATACCATCTAAGACCAAGTCCGAACGTGTGAGCAACAAAGAAGAGCGTTAAAATCAACAATGAGCTCTTCTCAAGTACTCTGATGTTAAGTGCCGGTTTTAGTATTTTTATGAAACTTGCTATCAAGAGCATAAAACCGATGACAAAATACAGAGGGTAGAGTCTCTCAAAAATATTTGCATAGTTGTAAAACATCTCAGCTTTTATTCTTGTCTCAGAAGGCATAACAGAGACTCCATAAAATGTCTGATACTTTGAAATTTTGTCTATTGCACTGTTTGCGTCGCTCCAATCCCCTGTAGTAACACCTTTGTCTAGCGAGACAAAATAATCAAAGGCTATCTCTCTGATTTTAACGGCATGATCTTGCGGGAAAGTTTGAAGTGCCTCTATGCTTGGAAACCATTTGTTGTTTATGTCATTTGGTTTTGGCCAAATTTTCATAAGATCGCCGGTGTAAACAGAAAAAGAGATGTTTACCCTCTCATCTACCTCTAAAACCGCTTTATCAAAAAGGTCTCTACTTTTTGGCTCTTTTCTAGCGGCAGCGTCAACATACTCAACTAATTTATAGCTGCCTAAATTCTCAGGATCTGCAAAAAACTGCGTAAAAGATGCATATGTAGCATCTAGTTTTGTTCCTATTATTCTATTTATCTCTTCGTTTTTTGTTCTAATGATTTTAAGTTCTTTATAGGCATCCGGTTTTGACATCATTCCCAAAATAACTTGATTTGCATTTAAACTTTTATCGCCCACTTTAAGAGTTGTGCTTCTATGAATCTTTGCCAGTATCTCATGAGAGAGTGTGTCTAGCGGCTTCATTCTTCCTGCACTGTCTTGCACTATAAGCTCGCCAAATTTTTTGGCATGCTCTTTGTCAAAGGAGAGTACTGTTTTTATAACAGGGTCCACCTCCTCTGCGTATGTCGGTGCAACGCTAAAGAGCATTCCGAGTGAGAGTAAAATTCCAAGAACTTTCTGCTCGCTTGCTTTTTTTGCTCTTTTTGAGAGTTGTGCAAATCTATTTTGTCTTGAGAAGAGAGACCAAAACATACCCAATCCTAAAAGAAAGTATCCTATATATGAAGGTAATGTTCCCGGGTCATTATTTACCGACAAAACAGTTCCCTGCTCATCTTGATCGAATGAAGATTGAAAAAATCTATACCCGCGATGCTCTAAAATATTGTTCATGTAGATCCTGTAAGGCATATGTATGTTTTGCTCTTCGTCTATCAGCTCAACCTCGCTTGCATAAGAGGCAGGAGACATTGAGCCCGGATATCTATCAAGTTGAAAATCCAAAAGCTTTACGCCAAAAGGGAGCTCAATTATTTTTGAACCGTATGCTATGTGTACATCTACGCCGTTTACTACATTGTGGCTCTCTTTTGCACGTCTACCTGCCTGACCAAAGATTGTAACACTCTCAGATACACCCGCTACATTTACATCAAATATGAGCGCATCCATTCCAGGTGACATAGAAGATGCGTTGGGATTTGAGACAAGTTTAGTACTTGCATGCTTGTAAAAGTTTCTAATGACAAAGTTACTTCCATTAGCACCAAAAAGTGTTCTTAGCTCAAGAGTACTTTTTTCGCTTGGGGTAATCTCGCCCTCCAAGCCGCCGTCCATCTTCATAAATTTCAGAGTAAAGTCATGCTTCATAAATAGTTCGTCATTTTCACTATATACAGAGATGGTAGGTTTTAAAAACATCTTTTTAGAGTCAAAATCTATTGCTATGTTCTCATTTTCATAGTATTCGCCTCTGCGAAGTTTTATAGGCTCGCTTCCCTGCTCGCCGGTGACCATCATATCAATCATCTCAAAGCCGCCCTCTTTGCCCTCAACATAGCTCTCTACAACATCAGGAATATACTCTGACAATTTTACATTTACATCCTTGCCGTCGATGTTTAGAGATGTTGATAGCGAGTTGCTTGTTCTTTTGGAGAGAAATACGCTCTTTTCGCTCTCGATTTTTTTCTCATCTACTTTAGCGCTGACAATGAAGTAGGTATCCATACTAATCATAGTATTTGCCGTTTCACCCTCACGAATGTGCATAGTTCCCTCAAAGCCTATAAAACGTGTTATTGCCGCGCCAAGAAGTATGATAAGAAATGAGATATGGAAGATAAAAATAGGAGCTTTTTTAACGCTGAACATTTTGTTTTTAACTATATTGATACTCAGGTTGATGGCTAGCAGAGCCATTAAAGCTTCAAACCACAAAGCGTTGTAAACATCAGCTTTTGCGGTAATTGTGCCGTAGTCGTTCTCTATGAATGTAGCATAACCGATGGCTGCTGCAAAGATTAGCATCAAGAGAGCCATCGTTTTCATAGAACTAATTAGCGATAGAATTTGTTTCATATATATATCCTTATTTAAAAAAGGATATTCTAGTTAAATTTAGATAACGAAGTTTAACTAGATTGGCTTATTCTTCGAGTTTAAAGGTTATTCTAAAGTCACCGCTCTCAAGCTGCGCAGCTTCGTGTGATATTGTGAGAGGAATCCTGTCATATAGAGGAAATGGCTCGTGAAAAAATATTCCGACCAATCTATCATTTTCGCTCTTAAGAAGAGAGAGACCTACCATTGTGTTTACCATAGGCTCAGGCGGCTGACAACCTGTTGCATCGTACTCATAGTATGTCAAGCCATCCTCTTCATATTTGTAAAAATCCAGTGTAGCTCTTGGAACCTCAATCAACTCTTTTTTCACATTTACCCCTTTTTTTTCGTTTATTCTAACATCTTATAATTCAAAAAAAATTGTCATAGCGCAAGTTTTATCTCAAAACCCTTTCTTTTGCCCTCAAGCAGCTCAACACTTCCCTCATGAGCCTCGGCAATCTGTCTTGAGAGAACAAGCCCCAGTCCATTCCCTTTGACTTTTGTACTCTTAAACGCCTCAAAAAGCTCTTTGGTATTTTCAATCATCACACCGCTGTCATAAACGTAAAATTTATGAAATTCGCCATCACACTCATAGACAATCTCAACGCTTCCGTACTCATTATCATCAAGCTCTATTGCATCGATGGCATTTGTTAAAAAATTTGAAAAGAGCATCTCAAGAAGATCTTTGTCGGCATTTAGTATAAATTTTTGCTCTGGAAATATAAATGTTATATCTTTCGTATAACCGTAGTATCCAACAGCCATATTTAGGGCATCTTGAAGTTCACTCCACATAAATGGCGCTTTGTTTGCATGCACACCTTTACTAAACATAAGCGTTGCTTTTACAATCCTCTCAATCCTGCATACCGACTTTTGAATCTCCTCGACAATTGGTACATTCTCCGGAAGCACCCTCTTTTTTAGCGTTGAGCTCAAAAGTGAGATGGAGCCTATGGGATTTCTTATCTCATGAGAGAGATGTGCCGCCATCTGCCCCATGGTTGCGAGATTCTCTTTTCTCTTCTGCTCGGTTATATCGGTCGCGCTAAGAAGCAATTTCTCTTTGTATGAAGAGCTTTTAATAAGGTATGATTTTGAGCTAAACTGCACCTCATAGTCATCATTTTTAAGCTCCAAAAGTTCAAAGAGTTCGCCAAGTGATTTTGCCTGAGAGTTTTGCAGAAAAACACTGCCGTCTTTTTGTAGTATCCAGATGGCATTTGGCAAAAACTCAACAACCTCCTCAACGGTATCTTGCAGATGCGCATAAGAGGCTTTTAGCTCGTTAAACTCCTTCTCTACCCTATAGGTCTGCTCTATAAGAAGGCTTAGCTCATCGGGTGTTATGCCTGACATCAGTCGTTAAATCCCAAAACGATTTTATAAAGACTATATGCATCATCGCTTCCGCAAAGCTCTCTGATGGAGTGCATAGCAAATGTCGGAAGCCCGACGTCGAGAGTCTCAATGCCGAGTCTTGAGGCTGTTATGGGACCGATGGTTGAGCCGCACCCCATGTCGCTTCTTGTTACAAAGTTTTGAATCGGCTCGCCGATGGAGGATGCAACATTCATAAATCTTGAAATCGTCTTTGAGTTGGAAGCGTAACGCTGATTTGCATTAACCTTGACGACACTCCCTTTGTTAATAAGCGGTGCATGGTTTGAGTCATGTTTGCTTGGGAAGTTTGGATGGATTGCATGCGCATTGTCCGCACTTATAAGCATAGACGAGCGGATCATCTGCGTGTACTCTTCAAAATCTCCAAACATACGCTTGAGCGTGCTCTCCAAGAACGAGCCCCCTGCCCCCGACGTACTCTCGCTTCCAACCTCTTCATGATCACTTGCAATAAAGAGCATCGGTTTATCCTCGCCAACGCTGCAAACACAGAGCATCCCGACATAACAGCTAAGCAGATTGTCTATCCTTGCACTTGCGATAAACTCGTCATTCAACCCGATATAAGAGGCTTTTTGCGTGTCGTAAAAACTAAGCTCGTTTGCGTAAAGCTCTTTTACATCATCCACACCGCTTGACTTTAGCTGCTCTTTTAAAAACAGCTCAAAACTAAACTCCTCAGATGTAGATAAAATGGGCGTAATATCTGTTTGGGCATTGACGCTTTTTTTCTCGTTCACCTCTCTATCAAGGTGGATGGCAAGAGATGGAATGATTGCGATGGCTTTTTTGGCATCTATAAGCGCATCTTTAATGACGTTATTTGAGTCAAGATAGGTCACTCGCCCCGCCAAAGAGAGATCCCTGTCAAACCAAGTATTTAGCAAAACACCGCCGTAAGGCTCAACTCCAAACTTTACGACTCCATGCTCTTTTATAACCGGATTTGGCTTTAGTTTTAGGTTTGGAGAATCTGTATGCGCGCCGACCATCACGTAGTTTTTAGAGCCGGGATATGTAAAAGCTATAATGGATGAGTCGTTTCGTGTGACGTAGTACTTCTTCCCCTTCTCCAAAGACCACTTCTCAATCTCGTTTAGCTTTATAAAACCGGCGTTTTCAAACATTCCAGCCATATTTATAGTTGCATGAAACGGCGTAGGCGAAGCATCCAAAAAACCCAGCAAACCTTCATTGAAATCTTGTTTTATCATCATTACAGTTCCTAATTTAATTTATAATTTTTTTCTGATTATACAAAAATATCTTCTATTCTACTCAAATTCTATATTATCAGGCAACTTTTTCGGCGCTTTTATGCGAAGCTGTTTGTGGATGCTCTCCCGCCCATAAACTACCTCGATAGCAGACGTGCTCACACCAAGCTCTTTTGCCAAAAAAACCACCATGTAGTCCGTTGCCTTTCCATTTTGTGGCTGTGCTTTTACGCTTACTTTAAGCTGGTTACCTTTTACTTTTCCTATAACATCTCTCTTTGCAGCAGGAGTTCCCAAGATATTTACAACCAAAACATCTCCCTCCCACTCATAAAACAGATGCGCCAAATCTCTTGCTCTCATCAGAAAAACAACCAAACCAGAAGTGCTATGCCGATGGCAAGATTTAGATAGCTCATGCCCTCTTCAAAAAGCATCACCAAAAGCTCATAGTATTTCTCTTCTAAAAAATCAGGAGCGCTTAAAAGCCCATTGGTTGCATAAGCTGTAATATCCGCACCCCACATGTAGGCAATAATCTCAGGAACTATAAAAAACAAAATAACCCCGCCTATCCCCCAAAAATTTTTCTGCGGTTTCATAGAGCGCAACGCTTTTTGCGTATTTGGATTTTGTGCGATTTCTTGCGCTTTTGCTTTGATTTTATGTCTCATATTGAATCCTATAAATATTTGTACCTGATGACACAATTATATCAAGATTATAAAGTTTGAAATGACCTCTCTTCTCAGATACATTGAATTTTCTTGCTCAATGCTCAAAAAATTTATATTCAGGTATACTGTAGTATCTGTGGTTGGCTTCAGGTTGACTTCTGGAGATCCTAAAGAAATG
>NZ_JAVVFL010000012.1:0-7369 GCF_032250635.1 Sulfurimonas sp. | reverse complement strand
GCTCATAACATTTTCAGTCTGTTATGCGAGTTTCTAGCTGTAAGTTTTACACACTTATAGAATTTGTACCAGTTTACGAAACGGTACATTCATATCAATCATAACTAAATTGTTTTTACAAACAAAAAAGGATAAATAAATGCAAACATTAAAACAATACTCAAATCATCTACTCCTACCTATTCTTTTCATGCTAACAGTTTTCATAGCTGGATGTGGCGGCGGCGGTGGCGGTACTACAATAACAGAAACAACGGAAGTCTCTGCTACTCCTGTAGTTCTATCTACAGCTCCTCTTAATGGTGACGACAATGTAACCCTTAACACAAACATTACCGCTCTCTTTAACAAAGAGCTTAATGCCTCTACTGTAAATGACACTACTTTTACGCTAAAAAGTGGTGCTACAGCAGTTGATGGTAATGTGAGTTATGCTAACAACGCAATAATTTTTAATCCTACTGCAGACCTTAATGTAAGCACTGAATATAATGCGACAATCACTACCGGGGTGACAGATTCAGAAGGTAATGCTTTAGCAGCTGACTATGTCTGGAGTTTTACAACAGGAACAACATCAGACTCTACTTCACCAACAGTTCTATCAACAGACCCTGATGATAATGAAACAGGCGTGCCGATGAACAGAAGTGTAAGTGCTCTCTTTAGCGAACCACTTGACCCTTCTACAGCAACTGCAGATACTTTTACTTTAACCAAGAACGGCGGTACAGCAGTTACAGGTATTATGAGCTATGAAAGCAATACAATAATTTTTAATCCTACTGTAGATCTTGATGCAAACAGTACGTATGATGCAAATATCACTACCGGAGTGACAGACTTAGCAGGCAATCCTTTAGCAGCTAAAACATGGAGTTTTACAACAGGAGATACTACAGAAAAAGTCCTGGCTCCGGTTAATCTCGGCACAGCTGGAAGTTTTGCAATCCTTTCCAAGACGGGAATATCAACCACTGGTACTACGGCGATTACAGGTGATATAGGTGTTAGTCCGGCCGCTCTAACTTATATAACAGGATTTTCTCAGACTCTTGTCGGGACATATGCGACATCACCTATGGTAACAGGAAAGATCTACGCAGCAGATATGCCAACTCCAACTCCAGCTAAAATGACGGCGGCGGTAAGCGACATGCAAATTGCATATGCTGATGCAGCAGGACGCACATTGCCTGATTTTACTGAATTAGGTGCTGGTGATGTAAGTGGTATGACACTGACTCCAGGTCTGTACAAGTGGGGAACAGGTCTTTTAATAACAAGTGCCGGCGTAACTATTTCTGGTAGTGCCACTGATGTTTGGATCTTCCAGATATCAGGAGATCTAACTGTAAATAATGGTGCTATTATTACTCTTGCCGGCGGCGCATTGGCTAAAAATATCTTCTGGCAAGTTGCAGGAGGCGCAGGTGTCTCTCTTGGAACAACATCGCAGTTTAAAGGTATAGCATTGGCAGCAAAGGGAATTTCTTTAAATACCGGCGCAACAACTAACGGTAGACTCCTGTCACAAACGGCAGTTACGCTAATTGCCAACACTGTTACACAGCCTTAATCAAAACTACACACTCTACAAAAAATTAACTCTTGAGGGCTTTCCCTCAGAGTTCTTCCATCAGACGCTTAAAATATCAACAAACTCATTGCCCTCTAACGCAGCTATTAGTTTGCTGTCCACCCTTATAGCCGAGTCTATTATCACGTTTTGAAGTTTTGAGATTATGGTGATTTTTAGCTCTCTGTTTCCCGGGTTTTGACGTACAAGTGTGTATAAATCTTCCAGAACCCTCATGTCGCTGTCCAGTCTTATGGCTAGGTTTATAGGCTCTTGAGGCATCTCTCGTACCTCTTTTTTCGTCTTCTGGGTCTCTTTTTTCGCCTCTTTTAGCGTCATAAGCTTACTTACGCCTATTCTTGTAAACATATCGGTGTGGGTAATTTTTGCTTTTATGGCTATTGGCTCGTTTAGGTTCATTTCTTGGAGTTGTTCAACCTTGTCAGAAAATAGCATCACCTCTATATTTCCGTGAAAATCCATAAGGCTTACAATGCCGAACTGGTTTCCTTTTTTGGATGTTTTTTTGGTTATCTCTTCGACTTTGCCTATGAAAATTGCGTAGGAGCCATCTTTTACCCCTTCAATCTCAGAGGAGAGCGTATAGTCAAGCTCATCTATCTTTTCTCTGTACTCATCAAGAGGATGTCCTGAGACGTAAAAGCCCAAGGTCTCCTTCTCAAACTCTAAAATCTCTTTAAGCTCGTACTCGGGCGAATTTGTAAGCTTTAGCTCAACGCTTGTTATCTCGCTATCGTCTCCAAAGAGGCTTCCGATGGCATTTTTTCTTGCCATTGAAGCATCTTTTGCGGTATCTACAATCTTCTCAATCTGGTCAAGCAGTGCCTTTCTTGAAAAGCCGAACCTGTCAAAACCGCCCGCTTTTATGATAGACTCTACGACTCTTTTGTTGACCTTTGAAGGCTCGATTTTGTTTACGAAATCTTGAAGCGATGTAAAATTACCGCTCTCTTTTCTGGTTTCAAGTATCGATAAAACTGCCGCTTCTCCGACTCCCTTGATGGCACCAAGACCAAAAAGTACAATCTCCCTTTCATCTTTTGTGATAGCGGAAAACTCCAGCTGTGAGTCACAGATGTCGGGAGGAGAGAGCTCAATGCCCATTCTCTTTGTCTCATCAATATAGCGCACGACTTTGTCGGTGTTGTCCTTGTCAGAGGTTAAAAGTGCCGCCATAAACTCGTTTGGATAGTAGGTTTTGAGCCATGCAGTCTGAAAGGTAATCATCGCATAAGCCGCAGAGTGCGATTTGTTAAAACCGTACCCCGCAAACTTCTCGATAAGGTCAAAGAGCTTAGAAGCTTCCGCGTAATCCAGTCCCTGCTTTTGCGCTCCACTTGCAAACTCGTCGTTATAGACGGACATATCTTTTTTCTTACCCATAGAACGGCGGATAATGTCTGAGTAGCCTAGAGAAAAACCGCCGACTGTTTGAACAATCTGCATGACCTGTTCTTGATAAACGATGACTCCGTAAGTGTTTTTAAGTATAGGCTCCATACTATCAAAAGTGTACTCTATCTTCTCACGCCCGTGCTTTCTCTCAATAAAGCTATCAAGCATTCCAGACTCCATCGGACCGGGACGGTAGAGTGCCAAAACCGCGATAAGGTCTTCAAAGCTGTCAGGTTTTAGACGCTTGTTCAAATCCTGCATACCAGAACTCTCTATCTGGAACATTCCCACTGTATTTCCGCCGCGAATCACGTCGTAAACTTTTGGATCGTTTTCGTCTATCTCATGCCAGACGACCTCTTTGTTGTAGCGAAATTTTATAAGTTTTATAGCATTGTAAATAACATCAAGGGTTTTAAGTCCGAGGAAGTCAAACTTGATTAAGTCAACGTCCTCAAGATAGTTAAGAGAGTATTGCGTGACAAACACATCCTCGCCCGAGGGCTTATAGATAGGTGTTTTTTTCCAAAGTTCCTCATTTGAGATAACCACGCCAGCGGCATGTATGCCCGAGTTGCGTTTAAGCCCTTCTAGCTTCTTTGCAAACTCCCAAACCCTAGCGGCATTTGCATCGCTGTCTATAAGCTCTTTTAACTTCGGCTCTTTTTGAAAAGCTCCAGCTATAAACTCTCCATTTTTGCTCTTTCCGTTGAGCGTTATTCCAAGCTCATCGGGAACAAGTTTTGCCATTTTATCGGCTTGGGAGAGCGGCATATCAAGAACGCGCGCAACATCGCGGATAACCCCTTTTGCCAGAAGTGAGCCGAAAGTAATAATCTGCGCAACTTGATTTCGTCCATACTTTTGAACAACATAATCAATCACTTCTCCGCGGCGAGCCTGCATAAAGTCCATATCTATATCGGGCATGCTTACACGCTCAGGGTTCAAAAATCTCTCAAAAAGCAGGTCATACTTCATAGGGTCGATGTCGGTAATCTCAAGTGAATACGCAACAAGACTTCCTGCCGCACTTCCTCGTCCGGGTCCTACAGCAATACCCATCTCTTTGGCAACTTTAACAAAGTCCCAAACAATTAGCATATAGCCGGGAAACTTCATGGAGTTGATTACGTTCATCTCAAATTTTAGCCTGTCTCTATACTCCTCATGTTTCTCCTGCGGCACATGTTTTAGTCGCTCTATAAGTCCGAGTTCACAGCGATATATAAAATACTCCGCATCATTTTTATCCGCCGCGCTCTTCCACGCTCGTTTTTCATCTTTTGTGGCATCTTCGGCTAAAGTAGCGTCATCTTCATAATCTATCTCCAGTCCGTCGTTTTTCGAGTACTCTTTAGTAAATTTAAAGTTAGGAGGAATCGGGTCGCCTAGTTTTAGCTCTAGGTTACACTTATCTACAATCTCCTGCGTATGTGTAATCGCCTCGGGAATATCTGCAAAAAGCCTTGCCATCTGCTGGGGAGATTTTAGGTAAAACTCGTGTACGGAGTGTCGCATGCGGTTTGGATCGTCATAGAGTTTATTCATCCCGATACACATAAACGCTTCATGGTACTGTGCATCGCCAGGGAATGTGTAGTGAGTGTCGTTTGTAGCCACCACTTTTATATCGAGCTCTTTTGAGAGACGAAGCACCTGCTCGTCAATGAAGAGCTGATCTCCTATGCCGTGACGCATAAGTTCAAGGTAAAAATCATCTCCAAAAATCTCTTTATACTCCAGCGCTACAGCTTTTGCGCCCTCATACCCTAAAGCACCGTTTTTTAAATTTTTCTCATTTGCCGTATTTAGATGCCAGTTTACTTCGCCTTGAAGGCATGCGCTTGTACAGACCAACCCTTCACTGTGCTCACGAAGCTCTTGTTTGTTTATGCGCGGGAAGTAGTAAAAGCCGTCTATAAAGGCTTTTGATGAGAGATACATAAGGTTTTCATAACCCTTTTGATCTTTTGCAAACAGACAGATATGAAAACGCTGTTTTGTGCTTTTGTCACCAAGCGTCTCACCATTATGTATATAACCCTCCATCCCGATGATGGGCTTTATACCGGCACTTCTCATCTGCTGGTAAAAATCAATAGCGCCGAACATATTGCCGTGGTCCGTCATAGCCACAGAGGTCATGCCAAGCTTTTTAACCTGAGATACTAAATTTGTAAGTTTATTTGCACCGTCTAGAAGTGAGTATTCGGTATGAAGATGTAAGTGTGTAAATGGTTGCGCGCTCATATAAATTTGCCTATAATTTTTAAATTTATTATAGTAAATTTGACTTAATTTTTAGTTATAAAACTTTTTTACTCTCTGTAGTTTGCATCTATGGCTTCATTTTTTTTCGCGGTTTCTATGATAAAATCTCTTAGTTTCGGATATTTTTTATTATAATTTTCACTCTTAAAATGTTTATGCGAGCTTTTGCGGACTCTATCTTTAGAGTTTACATGTTTTTCTTCCGCATTTAGATGAATATCTGAGAGCCTTACTCCCTCGGCATCAAGTATTTTTTCCCACTCTGCCGAACTATGCGTCTGAACAAAAATTCTACTGCTTAAGTGGCATACTCTACACTCTTTCAAATAGACCAACTGCCCTTTAAACGTAGATATCGCACCTAGTGAAAGAGGGAGTAAAAAAAGAAATCCAGGTAGTAAATAAGATATTTTTGCGCCCAAAATACTCTTATTTTTGATACTCATAAATCTCCTTTTAATTGCCTACAAAGACTATTTTACTTTTTCTAAGTATTCGCACTCTACTGTATTTACTCTGATTGTATCGCCCTCTAAAACATGGTAAGGCACCTGAACAACCGCGCCGGTTTCTAGCGTAGCAGGTTTTTTACTTCCGCTTGAAGTGTCGCCCTTGAAGTTTGGCGGTGTATCGGTAATAACAAGCTCCATTACTTCAGGAGCAGTCACAGAGATAGCTTTGTTTTTATAGAAGATAATATCGACGTTTATACCGTCTTTGAACCACTTTGAAGCGTCGTCGCACTGCTCATAGCTAAGACCCAACTGCTCGTAAGTTTCATTGTCCATAAACTGATACTGCTCGCCATCATCATAAAGATACTGCATAGTTTTGTATGTTATCTCTGGAACTTCAAACTTATCGCCAGCATGAACAGTTTTATCGACAACCTTGCCATTTAAAAAACTCTTAACCTTCATGCGCACAAACGCTGCACCTTTACCCGGCTTAACGTGTTGAAACTCTACCACTCTATATGGAACTTCGCCAATAATGAGACGAACACCTTTTTTAATATCACTCATACTTACAGTTGCCATTAAAACACCTTGAAAAATTTTTAAGTGATTTTATCCTAAGTGGACTTAATTTCTTTTGTTATAATGTCGAAAAATCTCTACACTTTAGGAACCGATTGCTTATGGAATTTACTTTAGAAGCCACCTCAAAAAATGCCCGCGCATGCACGATTAAAACTGCCCATTCAACCATAAAAACACCTGTTTTTATGCCCGTTGGAACCGTTGGAAGCGTAAAATCTCTTGACATGCAAGATGTCTTAGAGCTGCTGGGCGCAGAGATTATTTTAGCAAACACCTACCACATGTATCTTCGTCCCGGAGATGAGACGGTTGCTAAGATGGGCAAGCTTCACGGCTTTACGACCTACCCGAAAAGCTTTTTGACAGACAGCGGAGGTTTTCAGGCGTTTAGTCTTAGCGACATCTCCAAAGCTTCGCAAAACGGTATAGAGTTTCGCTCTCATATAGACGGAAGCAAGCACTTCTTCACGCCCAAAAAAGTTATAGACATTCAGCACAATCTAGGCTCTGATATTATGATGATTTTGGATGATTTGGTCGCACTTCCAGCAACTCAGGAGCGCATCGCTCTTAGCATTGAGAGAACGACTGCATGGGCAAAAGAGTCCGTTGAGTACTTTAGAGCAAAGCAAAAAGAGGGTGTCGGCTTGGAGCAAAATATCTTTGCCATTATCCAAGGTGGAACAGACAACGCATTTAGAACTAAGAGTGCGACTGAGCTTTGCGAGATGGATTTTGACGGTTTTGCCATAGGCGGATTGAGCGTAGGCGAGGCAAATCAGGACATGTACGATACGGTTGAACACACCGTGCAGTATATGCCTCGTGACAAACCAAGGTACCTTATGGGTGTTGGAACTCCCGAAGACCTCATAGAAAACATTGAGCGCGGCATCGACATGTTCGACTGCGTCATGCCAACTAGAAATGCAAGAAACGGAACGCTTTTTACCTCATTTGGAAGGCTGAACATTAAGGGTGCGGCATACAAAGAGGATTTATCACCGCTTGATCCAGAGTGCGAGTGTCTTACATGCAAAAGGTATAGCAGAGCTTA
>NZ_JAVVFL010000217.1:0-3428 GCF_032250635.1 Sulfurimonas sp. | reverse complement strand
TGTGTCGGAGCGATAAACATCGGAAACTCTCCAGCGTAATGCTCCGTTAATATACCAATAAAACGCTCAAAAGAACCTAAAATTGCTCTATGAATCATGACAGGCTGAATTTTGTCATTGTTCTCGCCGTTGTACTCAAGTTCAAATCTCTCAGGCAGATTGAAATCGAGCTGAATTGTTCCGCACTGCCACTCTCTGCCGATTGCGTCAGTTATTTTGATGTCAATTTTTGGTCCATAAAATGCTCCGCCGCCTTCATCTATCTCATAAACAAGCCCATTTTTATCCATCGCATTTTTTAAAGCCTGTGTAGAAACTTCCCACACCTCATCACTTCCAACTGCTTTTTCAGGTTTTGTAGAGATCATCATCTTATAGTCAAACTCAAATGTAGACATGATTTTATCTACAAAATCAACAACCTCTATAATCTGCTCTTCAATCTGGTCTGCTCTACAAAAGATGTGCGCATCGTCTTGTGTAAACTCACGAACACGAAAGAGCCCGTGAAGTGCGCCCGTCATCTCGTGACGGTGAACAACGCCATACTCAAAATATTTAAGAGGCAGATCTCTGTATGAGTGCAAATCCTCTTCATATACTTTAATATGACCGACACAGTTCATAGGTTTTACGCCAAACTCTATCTCGTCAATATGCGTAAAATACATATTTTCGCCATAGTTTTGGTAGTGTCCAGACGTCTTCCAAAGATCGCTTCTTAACATCTCTGGACCGCGAACAGGCTCATATCCGCGTTTTCTATGTGCTTTAAATAGAAGTGATTCTAGTCTTGCGCGAAGTCTTCCGCCTGCAGGAAGCCAGATAGGAAAGCCGGCTCCTACCTCTTCGCGGAATGCAAACATCTTCATCTCAGCACCGATTTTGCGATGGTCACGCTTCTCAGCCTCTGCCATCATGTTAAGGTAAGACTTAAGTGCCTCTTTATCAGCGAACGCTATACCGTAAATACGCGTTAGCATCTCGTTTTTGGAGTCTCCCCCGAGATATGCGCCTGCTATTTTTGTAAGCTTAAAGTATCTTATAAGCCCGATATTTGGAAGGTGCGGTCCGCGACAAAGGTCTTCAAACTCACCCTGCTTGTAGATAGAGACTCTATCACTCGGGATACGCTCCATTACTGCAAGTTTTAGATGGTCATCCTTGAACTTCTCTTTTGCCTCAGCCATGGAGATCTCATATTTCTGTATCTCATACTTCTTTTTAGCGAGCGAGAGCATCTCTTTTTCTATTGCCTTAAGGTCACCCTCGCCTATCTCTTGAGTCGTTTTAAAGTCATAGTAAAAACCCTCTTTTACAGTTGGTCCCACAAAGAACTTTGCATCTGGGTAGAGCGATCTTATAGCCTGAGCCATAAGGTGTGCCGTTGAGTGTCGAAGAACCTCCAAAGAGTCAGGCGAGTTGTCAAGATGAATCTGCTCACCCTCAAAACCAAGCTCTTTGGCTGTCTGTAAATCGATAATCTCTCCGTTATGTTTTATTGCGATTGCATTCAAAATTTTTATTCCTATTTCTCTATTTATTCTATTAAAGTTCAGTCTTTAAAACTGCTCCGTTTGAAGCGTTTGAAACTAAAAGCTGGTAGCGCTTAAGCCACTTAGATTTAACCTCATTTTTATGAGGCTTGTACTCAGTTTTTCTCTTTTGGAGCTCATCTTCGCTTACATTAAGCTGCAAGATATGCTTATCTACATCAAGCTCTATCTCATCCCCGTCTTCTACAAGCGCTATCAAACCGCCCTCTGCGGCTTCGGGAGAAACATGTCCAATGCTGGCACCTTTGGTT
Source organism: Sulfurimonas sp. (assembly GCF_032250635.1). Taxonomy (GTDB): domain Bacteria; phylum Campylobacterota; class Campylobacteria; order Campylobacterales; family Sulfurimonadaceae; genus Sulfurimonas. The sequence continues at coordinate 1,621 of NZ_JAVVFL010000217.1, read as the reverse complement.
GCTCCGGAGAACCTGCCATCAGTAATAAGTGCAACACTGTCACCAAGCCCCATGCCCTGAATAAGTGCCGTAGGTGCAAGCATCTCCTGCATTCCAGGACCGCCTTTTGGACCCTCATAGCGGATGACAACAACATTCCCCGGCTTCACTTTATGACTCATTATGCCCGCGATTGCTTCACTCTGAGAGTTAAAGCAGATTGCACTGCCTTTAAACTGTCTCATTTTTAACTCAACACCTGCAGTTTTAATGACCGCGCCCTCAAGTGCAAGATTTCCAAAAAGAATCGACAAGCCACCGACTGGAGAGTAGGCATTTTCATTTGTATGGATAATGTTTTCATCTAAGATTTTAGCATCTTTTATGCGCTCGCCAAGCGTTTCACCCGTTACCATAAGGCTGTCAAGATGAAGCAGACCGCCTCTTCTGCTTACCTCTTTCATAACCGCATTTACACCGCCTGCACTATTTATATCGTCCATATGAACAGTTGTTAATGAAGGAGATATCTTAGCAATATGCGCTACTTTGTCTGCAATATTGTTGATCTTCTCTATCGGGAAATCAACATCTGCCTCTCTTGCGATTGCGAGCATATGAAGAACCGTGTTTGAGCTTCCGCCCATAGCCATATCAACCACAAATGCGTTGTGAACAGCTTTTTCATTCAGAATATTTTTCATGTTGTACTTACTGTCATCCGCTTTTGCCATCTCAACAATTCTCTTTGCCGCTTTTTTAACGAGCTCGATTCTTGCAGGAGTCATTGCCAAAATAGTACCGTTGCCAGGCAGTGCAATTCCCATAGCTTCGCAAAGAGTGTTCATAGAATTTGCCGTAAACATCCCTGAACAGCTTCCGCCGCTTGGACATGCATTACACTCTATCTCATAAAGCTCTTCATCTGTCATTTTCCCCTCTGCATGTTCTCCTACAGCTTCAAAAGCGGTTGACAAGTCAATTGGAGTACCATCTTTTTTGTGACCTGCCGCCATCGGTCCACCTGAGACAAAAATAGTCGGAACATTTACGCGAAGCGCACCCATTATCATACCCGGAACGATTTTATCGCAGTTTGGAATACAGATGAGAGCATCAAGTTTATGAGCATTCATAACAGTTTCAATAGAATCCGCAATAATCTCGCGGGAAGGAAGAGAGTAGAGCATACCGTCGTGCCCCATCGCTATACCGTCATCAACACCGATAGTATTGAAAACAAAGGGAACACCACCTTCTTCGCGGATTGCCTGTTTTACAATTTCACCATACTCATGAAGAAAAAAATGACCCGGGATGATATCTATATAGCTGTTGGCTATCCCAATAAATGGTTTGTCAAAATCTTCATCTTTTAACCCCGTTGCACGGAGTAGTGAACGGTGAGGAGCCCTGTCAAAGCCTTTTTTTATAGTATCACTTCTCATTAAAATCCTTCATTTTTTAGTCGTTGTATCTTATATTGATGCGATTATAACATTTTTTTGAGATTTTTTTATAAAACCTCTTTACAAACAAAAATAAAATGGCTATAATTCCGCTCACTTAAAATTAAGTGCATAAGTTGCGGGAATAGCTCAGTGGTAGAGCACAACCTTGCCAAGGTTGGGGTCGCGAGTTC
>NZ_JAVVFL010000216.1:0-3437 GCF_032250635.1 Sulfurimonas sp. | reverse complement strand
TACGGTTTCGCCTCTTTTTTTTGCGGGAGCGGACATTGGGAAGCTTGCTATCTGTGGTACATGTAACGACCTTGCCATGATGGGAGCGAAGCCAAAATATTTGACATGTAGCGTGATTATAGAAGAGGGTTTTGAGACTAGAGACTTAGAGAGAATCGTGCGAAGTATGAAAAAAGAGCTTGAGGTAAACGGTGCGATTATAGTGAGCGGAGATACAAAGGTTGTGCCTCGCGGAAGTGTCGATAAGATTTTTATAAACACTACGGGAATCGGCGAAGTGCTCAAATATGGCATCAGCTCCAACAACATAACAAAAGATGATATCATCATTGTAAACCGTGATATCGGCTGTCACGGTGCGGCTATCTTTGTCGCTCGTGAAGGCATAGAGATGAGCAGTTCTTTGCAGAGCGATTGCGAGTCGCTTTATCCTCAGGTGAAGGCTCTTTTGGACGCAGACATAAAGATAACGGCTATGAGAGATGCAACCAGAGGCGGAGTGAGTGCGGTGCTAAATGAGTGGTCGAGGCAGTCAGATGTCTGCATAGAAGTGCAAGAGGAGAACATTCCTATCAGCGATGAGGTAAAAGGCATTTGTGAGATGCTCGGCTTTGAAGCGACTGCTTTGGCGAATGAGGGTACTTTTGTACTTGCGATAAATCATGATGACGCAGAGCGTGCGGTAGAGATTTTAAAAACTTTTGAGAGTTGCAAAAATGCAGCGATTATCGGCAAAGTAACGGATATGCATCTAAAAAAAGTCGTTTTAAAGAGCAGTTGGGGAACTTCACGGTTTTTAGATACGCCAAGCGGCGAGCTGCTTCCAAGGATTTGCTAAAGCTATGAAAATACTTCTTATCGTTTCGGCATTTAACTCTCTTACGCAAAGGGTTTTTTGTGAGCTTCAAGATATGAATCACACGGTCTCGGTGCAGTATGCTATAAGCGATGAAGCGATGATACAGAGCGCTCTGGAGGTTGCACCCGATATTATCTTTTGCCCTTATTTGAAAAAATACCTCCCATGTGAGATATTTCTTAAAACCCCCACTTTTATTCTCCATCCCGGCATAAGAGGAGACAGAGGACATAATGCGCTCGACCATGCCATAAGGGAAGATAAAAAAGAGTGGGGCGTTGTTATACTCAGAGCAAATGAAGAGTTTGACGGCGGAGATATATACGCCGAGGTCAGGTTTGAGATGAGAGATGCGACAAAGGCTTCCATATACAGAAACGAAGTCGCTGATGCCGCCTCAAAAGCGTTAAAAGAGCTGCTTAAAAATTTGGACGACAAAGAGTTTAAACCCATCCCTCAACTTAAAATGCCGATGCATAATTATCTAACGCAAAAAGAGAGAGCCATTAACTGGGAAAAAGAGACCACTCAAGAGATCATAAAAAAGATACATGTAAGCGATAGTTTTCCCGGTGTAAAAGATGAGTTTTTTGGGATAGAGTGTTATCTCTTTGGAGCGTGGGAAGAAGATAAACTCATAGGCAATCCAAAAGAGATAATCGCCAAAAGAGACGGTGCGGTCTGCGTCGGCACGATTGACGGGGCAATCTGGATAAGTCACATGTCAGAAGTCGGCAGGTTTAAACTTCCCTCGACCTATGTTTTAAAAGATAAAATCAAGGGCGTTAAAGAAGAGCGGCTTCCTCTTATTTTTGACATGAGTTATAAAACATTTTACGAAATCAGCTCCCATAAAGACGGCGATGTGGCGTATTTGTGTTTTAACTTTCACAACGGCGCTATGCATTCTGAGCAGTGCATCAGGCTAAAGTATGCGTTTGAGTATCTCAAAGAGAGTGCCAAGGTGATTGTGCTTATCGGCGCGCAGGATTTTTTCAGCAACGGAATCCACCTGAATATACTTGAAGACTCTAAAAAACAGGGAGAAGACGGCTGGAGCAACATAAATGCCATGAATGATTTGATACAATCAATCATATTCGCAGATGACGTAATCACGGTTGCATCTCTGCATAAAAATGCCGGAGCAGGCGGAGTTTTTTTGGCTTTGGCATGTGATTATGTCCTTACATGTAAGAATGTTGTTTTAAATCCGCATTACAAAACTTTGGGGCTGAGCGGAAGCGAGTATCATACATTTACACTGCCCAAAAGAGTAGGTGCGCACAAGTCAAAAGAGCTGTTGGAGAGCTGTCTGCCGATAAATGCCGCTAAAGCAAAAGAGATAAATATGGTGGATGAGGTTTTTGAAAAAGAGAACTATTTTGAGCAATTAAGAAGTTTTGCCAATAAACTGGCAAATATGCAAGACGAATATGATGATTTTATATATGAAAAAGAGGATTATCTGCAAAAAAACAGAGAGTTTATAAATGAGTGCAAAGAGAATGAGTTAAAAATAATGTATCCTGAGTTTTGGGATAAAGAGAGTTTGTTTCATAAGCTGAGACATGATTTTGTTTATAAAGTCTGCTCTATACAAACACCACAAAGATTGAAATCAAGGAATATAGATGCATGAATATAGCATAGTACAGTCTCTTTTGGACTCATGTGAAGAGAATGCCGTAAAAAACAACGCTACAAAAGTAACCAAAGTCGTAATAAAAATCGGTGTTATGAGCGGAGTCGAACCTGAGCTTTTAAGAACCGCATTTGACACATTTAAAGAGAAGACACTCTGTGAAGAGGCGGAGTTTTTTATAAATATCCAGCCAGTTGTTATAAAATGCAACAAATGCCTAAGTGAATCAATTTTAAAAAGTATAGAGTATTGTTGTCCTAAATGTGAAGAAACGGATATTGATATTCTTGATGGTGAAGATATGTATCTTATGCAGTTAGAACTTGAGTAGAGCTCATGATCTTGGTCATTTGGAATCTAGTTTTTTAGTTATGAAAGAAGTTCATCATTTGATATTCTTTAGCACAAAACAAGGTTTAAACAATACTTAAAGCTTGTAAGAGTATAATTCCGAACTTTTTGTAGAAACAAAACCAATGGGAATGTAGATTATGCATCCATAGGGACCCAAGTATTTAAAGATTTAAGGAATTGTACATGTACGCAATTATCAAAAACGGTGGCAAGCAGTATAAAGTTCAAGAGGGTGATATTTTATTATTTGATAAAATGTCTCTTGAGCCTAAAGCTTCTATCGAGATTAAAGAAGTTCTGGCTGTTAACACAGGCGAACTTAAAATTGGAGCGCCTTTTGTTGAGGGTGCTGTTGTAACTGCTGAGGTTATTAATGAAGGGCGTGATAGAAAAGTTGTTACTTTTAAAAAGCGTCGTCGTAAAGACTCTAAAGTAAAAAGAGGCTTTAGAAGAGATTATACGCGTGTTCGTATTATAAAAATAGCGGCATAAGCTAAAAAAACTCAAGGAGATTTAAGATGGCACATAAGAAAGGTCAAGGTAGTACACAGAATAATCGTGACTCGGCTGGTAGAAGAC
>NZ_JAVVFL010000011.1:0-20476 GCF_032250635.1 Sulfurimonas sp. | reverse complement strand
CTGCCTTTGATGCACCGACATAGACATAACTCTCCGCCATAAGGCTTGACGCTAACGAGAGAGCCAAGAGGGTTGAGAGTGCTGATTTTTTTAACATGTAGAGCCTTTTTGTTATTTTAAAGATGCAGATTAAGTATGCATTCCCACTTGAAAAGTGGGAACGAGGAAAATAGATACTAACTAAACTTTACTTACACGCCCAGGGGCTTTGTTTACATAAAATATCAAGATTGTTTTGACAACCCTCTTTTGCTTCAGGATAAGACACATCAGAATCTACACATTTCATCCAATATTTATACGCAAGTTTTTTATCTACAGCAACATTTCCCTCTCCATTGTAATAAATAATACCAAGATTGTACATTGATGACACAGAAGAGCTTTTGGTTTTTTGTTCGATAGCTTTTTTAAACCAATATGTTGCTTTTTGTGTATCTTGTGCGGTGCCAGTACCCCATCTATAGTATTCTGCCAATCCAAATTGAGCAATAGCAGACCCAAGTTCTGCACCTTTTAAAGCAAGTCCAAATACTTTTTGAAGGTCTTTTTCCTTGCCACGCGATCCATCATAATGAAGTGCAAGGTAAAAATATGAATCAGTATTGCATTTGGGACAGTTAGAAATTGACTGTTCAAAAGCAAGTTTTGACTTCTCATAATCTTTTGCAGCATAATACTTTATCGCAGATATATATGCATGGTCATTTTCAAAAGCCAATAAGCTATTGATAAATAAAAAAAATACTAGTAGCTTTTTCATATTGAGAACTCCTTCTCAAATTCTGATATTTGCTGATTTAAAAAAACTTTGTTTCCTTTTTCCCCGGTAGATGTTTTTATAAATTCAGCAGAATTTATTGAATTTTCTAATAAGTGTTTTTTAACATACTCAAGAACAATTTCATTGTTTAGGAACTGTTTCTTATTTTCTAAGTTTAATTTAATTTCACATAAATCAAACTCACAGTTAATTTGCATTTGAATTTTCATTTGTTTTCCTTTGTTTTTTTTATAACACTCTATTGCATTTTGCACAATTGCTACCATTTTTGGAAGCTCTTGCTTCTCTTTGCGGTGGGTATATTCTGCATACACTGCATGGCAAAGTACTCCAACTAAAATAACAATAACTATGAAAGATAGAGGCGTAATTCCAAAAATAAGTTTTTCTGTGTCATGCTGTTTGTAATTTTGAGCAAAAGTAACCATCATGGTACCAACAGATATTAATAATGTAATAATTGCTATTATACTGTTCAGAGCAAATGCTTTAGCAACTTCTTTTGCAGCAATATTTTGCAACACATGTTCATAATACGCTAATTGCGTATCGTTTTCAATTTTAATATATCCCTCTGATAAACCCATTTACTACCTTTGTTTTTAAATGAAAGATAGACTTTACCCCCCCCTTATTAATAAATGCTTAAAAGCAACAAAATCTTTTCATTATAAACCAAAGAGCACTCTATAAGCCTCAAATAACTCTCTTATGCTATTATTATAAAAAAATTAAAGAGAAATTATGAGCAAAGCAGAGACTATTTACCTAAAAGATTATAAAGCACCCCAGTTTACTATTAAAACATGCGATTTGGTATTTGAACTATTTGAAGAGCATACGCAGGTTACAAATCTTATGAGCATTGAGAGAGTGGATGCGAGGGCTAAGGACTTATTGTTAGACAGTATAGATCTTGAAGTTGTGGAGATCTATCTTGATGATGAAAAGCTCTCCGAGAAGAGATATGTCATAGAGGATGAGCATTTGAGAGTTTTAGATGTTGGAGATGCGTTTAAGCTTATAATCATCAACAAAATCTATCCGCAGTTAAACAGCGAACTTGAGGGGCTTTACAAGTCTGGAAATATCTTCTGTACGCAAAACGAGCCTGAGGGGTTTAGACGCATTACTCCCTATCTAGACCGTCCTGATGTTATGGCGGTGTTTAAGACGACTCTTGTTGCAGATAAAGAGCGTTACCCTGTTTTGCTAAGTAACGGAAACAGAGAGTCGAACTTTAGGCTTGATGATGGAAGACATGGGGCTACATGGTTTGATCCGCATCCAAAACCTTCCTATCTTTTTGCGCTTGTTGCGGGAGATTTGGGAGTAGTTCAGGATAAGTTTGTAACAGCAAGCGGCAAATATGTAAGACTCTATATCTACACCGACAGAGGAAACGAGTCGAAGTGCAAACATGCTATGAAGTCGCTAAAAGATGCGATGAAGTGGGATGAGGAGGTTTACGGGCGTGAGTATGATTTGGAGCTTTATAATATAGTCGCAGTCGATAGCTTTAACATGGGAGCGATGGAAAACAAGGGGCTAAACATCTTTAACTCCGCTTATGTTCTTGCCGATGAAGACACGGCAACGGATGCGAACTTTATGGGAATCCAGAGCGTTATTGCACATGAGTATTTTCACAACTGGACCGGAAACCGCATCACATGCAGAGATTGGTTCCAACTCACACTAAAAGAGGGTTTGACGGTCTTTCGCGACCAGTGCTTCTCGGCTGATCTAAACTCAAAAGAGGTACAGCGCATTGAAGATGTAGATGCCCTGAGAGAGAGACAGTTTGTGGAGGATGCTTCCCCGACGGCGCACCCTATTCAGCCTGACTCTTACATGGCGATAAATAACTTCTACACGGCTACGGTTTACGAAAAAGGTGCTGAGGTTATCCGCATGCTGCACACTCTTTTGGGCGCGCAGAAGTACCGCAAGGCGATGGATTTATATTTTGATGCGTTTGATGGACAAGCTGTACGAACGGATGATTTTTTATGGGCGATGAGCGAGGCAGGCGGGATTGATTTAGAGCAGTTTAAAAGGTGGTACCACCAATCTGGCACGCCGAAGCTGCATGTAGATGAAAAGTTTGAGGACGGCAAATATAGCTTGACATTGACGCAGAAGGTTCCAAAGGCGGTTGATGGAAGCGAGCAGAAGCCATACTTTTTTCCTCTCAAGATGGCTCTTTTGGATGAGAGCGGCAAAGAGATAGAGGCAAAAACTCTTATAGTCTCAAAAGAGAGCGAGGAGTTCACCTTTAAAGTAGAGAAGAAACCTATTCTCTCCATAAACAGGGATTTTTCCGCACCTGTAATAGTCGAGCAGTCGCATAACGATTACGCTTTTTTGATGAAGCACGACACAAATAGCTATGTAAGATACGAATCGGCGCAATCTTTCGGACTTCAGACAATAGAGAGCATGATGAGAGGCAAGCCCATCGATGAGGAGTTTGTAAAGGCTTTCGGACTCATTTTAGATGAGGAGAAACTTGACCTCTCGTTTAAAGCGCTTCTGATGGAGCTGCCGAGTGTGAGCGCGATTATGCAAAGACAGGAGGTTGTCGATTTTGAGATGATTTGCGAAGCCAAAGAGAGGCTGCAGAAGCATCTGGCTTTAACGTTTAAAGAGAAGCTCTTGGGTATTTACAGTGAAAACCACACACCCGACTCCAAAGAGCTTGACGCGCAAAATATTGGCAAGAGAGCCATAAAAAACCGTGCTTTAAAGCATCTCTGTGCCTTAGAGAGCGATGAGGTTATTGCAGTTGCAAATGCCCAATATAACAACTCTGTAACCATGACAGACAGAATAGCCGCCCTTGATGTTTTGGAAAACTCTTCGCCGGAGTTCTCAGCCGTTGCACTTGGGCATTTTTATAAAAAGTACAACAGAGATACGCTTGTTATGAACAAGTACTTCTCTATTTTGGCGGCATCGCACAGAGACGGAACGCTTGATCGTGTTATGGCGCTTCAAAACGACCCTGCTTACAATGAGCTGGTTCCAAATCTTGTCCGCTCACTTATCGGTGTTTTTGCAAGAAACTACAAACACTTTCATGCCAAAGACGGCTACGGCTATAAATTTGTGGCAGATAAGATTATAGACATCGATAAGATAAATCCGCAGATGGCATCAGGGCTTGCGGGATCGTTTAAAATATATAAAAAAATGAATAAAGTAAATAAAAAATTGATGAGAGCAGAGCTACAGAGAGTCCTATCGGAGCCATCGCTTTCAAAAAATGTTTATGAAATCGTGAGCAAAATACTCAAAGTATAATTATAATAAAATGTAAAGAAACTCTTTACATTTTTAAGATACTATTGTGGCAGGTTTTTATACTTAAATAATAAAAAGGATCTATTATAATGGCTAGATTAGTTGTTCTTGGTGGAGGAGTTTCAGGTCATACTGCTGCTACCTTTGCCGCAAAATGGTTAGGTTCTGCCCACGAGGTAGTTGTTGTTACCCCAAATTCAAAATGGAATTGGATTCCATCAAATATTTGGGTCGGTGTCGGCGAGATGAGTAAGGAAGAGGTCACTTTTGATCTAGCTCCGGTTTATGCCAAAGCAGGTATTAATTATAAACAGGCGAAGGCTGTCTCAATCAATCCAGAGGGTGCTGAGTCAAGCGATAAGCCTTTTGTGACTATTGAGTATACGCTTGCAGGTCGTGAGGGCGAAGTTGAGAATGTTGAGTATGATTATCTAATCAATGCAACGGGACCAAAGCTCAACTTTGGCGCAACTCCGGGACTTGGAGTAGGCTCAGAACTCGGCGAATTTACAGTTTCGGTTTGTACGGCAGATCATGCTACTCATGCAAATGAAGAGTTCCAGAAATGTATCCAGAAGATGAAACAGGGTGAGCGCCAAAAGTTTTTAATAGGTACGGGACACGGTATGTGTACATGCCAAGGTGCTGCTTTTGAGTATATTTTCAATATTGAGCATGAGCTTAAAAAAGCTGGTGTTCGTGATATGGCTGAAGTAAAGTGGATCTCAAACGAGTCTTTCTTGGGCGATTTTGGAGTCGGCGGACTTCACATGAAGAGTATGGGTTTTGCGGTTAGCTCAAAAATCTTTGCCGAGTCTCTATTTACCGAAAGAGATGTTGACTGGATAATAGGCGCTCATGTCAACAAGGTTGAAAAAGGAAAAGTACACTATGAGCTGCTTGATGGCTCAATGGGCGAAGAGGAGTTTGACTTCTCAATGCTGATTCCTCCATTTGCGGGCGTCGGCCTTAAAGCTTTCGCAAAAGACGGTTCGGATATTACAAGTACGGTTTTTGCTCCAAACGGTTTTATGAAAGTTGATGCTAATTACTCTGCAGGCTCATATGAGAACTGGAAGGCAAGCGATTGGCCAAAAACTTACCAAAACCCGGCTTATGCAAATATGTTTGCCTGCGGAATTGCGTTTGCTCCTCCACACCCAATCTCCAAACCGATGAGCTCACCAAACGGAACTCCTATAAGCCCGACTCCTCCAAGAACGGGCATGCCCTCAGGTATTATCGGAAAAGCGGTAGCTCACAGTATTTGTGACAGAATTTTAAAGGGAGATATCACTCCTCTGCATGAAGCTTCTATGGCTCACATGGGTGCAGCTTGTGTTGCATCGGCAGGTAAAGGTCTTTTTGATGGAACAGCCGCTGCGATGACTATCTATCCTGTTGTTCCCGACTTTGAAAAATATCCGGGAACCGGTCGCGATACAGAGTATACATTTGGCGAGATTGGTCTTGCAGGTCACTGGATTAAACATATCCTTCATCACCTATTTATTTGGAAGGCTAAGCTAAAAGCTGGCTGGACAATGATCCCTGAATAGAATTTAAGAATAGACATCAAAGGAGATACATATGGAAAAGAAAGCAGAACATAACATTAAGGCATACGGCAAAAATTTTACAACAATGACACCCGGTCCATTTGCTATAAAATTAAGAACATGTAAGATCTGGCAATTTATCAGATTTATAATTATTAATATAAAAATGTTAGTAGTGGTAAGAAAAAGTCACTAACTCATCAAAAACAGAGACTTTGCGATCCGCAGGGTCTCTGTCCATTCTGATTTAACACCCCCAAATAAGGTACTTTAATGATTAGAGAAATAATTACCTACCCAACCCCGCCCAGTGTACAATATGCGACAGATGTTAGAACTTTTAACGAAGAGCTCTTCTCTCTAATTGAGGACATGAAAGATACTATTGAAGCAAACTCTTTAGATGGTCTTGCCGCATTTCAGATTGGTAGTTATTATAATGTTGTAGTTATTAAAAAAGAGGATGGGACGTTTTTAGAGCTGATAAACCCGAGGCTTATAAGCAACAGCGGCAGGGTAACAACGGTGGAGAAAACGGCTTATTTCCCAGGACTGAGTGCCAATGTAACAAGGTATGAGAAAATCAGTGTTATTTATCAAGACAAAGAAGCAAAGCAACACTCTTTAAGGGCAGAAGGAGATCTTAGTATTTTACTTCAGAGAAAAATCGACTATACATTTGGATCGAGTTTTTTCAACAAGTTAAATAAACAAGAGAAGAAACTCTTTGAGAAAAAACTTGATTTTGGAAGCGATATTGCAATATCAGAGGCTTGTCCGACAAAATTCAATAGAGATTACATTGTTAAAGCTGTTAATATTGCGATGATTGTAATGTTGGTTTTACTGATGGCTTCACTATTTGTCTCTAAAGAGACCTCAGAGCAGCTGTGGAGTTATCAAAAATACCTATTTTTTGCTACCATAGTTTTAAATATTATATACTTTTTTTATGCACAGTACGAAGGCAAAAAATTTACATCCTGCACAAGTTGCCAAATCGGAAATATAATAGGAACGGCACTGATTTCGCTGATAAAGATATTTGCTATTATGTTGATATCATATTTAATAATGTAGAAAGAGTGAACGAGAATGGGAAAAGAACTGCTAAATCTTGTAAAAAATCAAAATATTTTAATCGAATCAAAAGAGACCGTGCTTTTAAGTTGGATATCTTATGAGTCCCTTCAAAAATTGCTTAAACTTCATGATATTGATAAGAATCTATTTTTACAAGAGTACGGTGGCGGTGTATTTGACTACTTTATGGGCGTAATAGCGGGAAGTGTAAAAATCGGAAACTGCCCGATTATGCAGAAACTACTTTTATACCTCAAAGATAAAGATATTAGAGCAGATGAACTCTTTGAGATTTGCAGCCATTTTAAAAGAGGAATGGTTGAGTTTACATTTGACGCCAAGATCAACTCCAAAGAGCTTTTTGATGAGCTTTCATACATTTTTGACAAAAACTTTCAGAGTATATTGAAATACTACTCAGATACGATTTTTGAAAAAGAGCAGGAGATAACCAGGCATGTAAAACTCTTAAATGAGTACCAAAAAGCACTTGATGAGAGTGCAATCATCTCCAAAATGGACCAAAACGGAATTATTACCTATATCAATGAAAAATATATAAAACTTAGCGGGTACGGTAGTGATGAGCTTATGGGAAGTAAGCACAGCATGACAAAGCATGAGGATATGCCCGAGGAGTATTTTGAGGATATGTGGTTTCAGCTTGAAAATGCAGGCATCTTTAGAGGTACGATTAAGAACAGTAAAAAAGATGGAGGCTACTTTTATATAGACGTGACAATTGCCAAGATAATAGACCCCTATGATGATTCAATCGAGTATATATCAATAGGCAACGACGTTACAACGCTAATAGACGCCAGACTTGAGGCTCAAAAAGCTTCACATGCAAAGGATTACTTTCTCTCAAACATGTCGCATGAGATTAGAACACCCCTAAATGCAATTTTGGGGTTTGTCAATCTTCTCATAGACCAAGAGGATCTTTCAAAGCAGCATAGAAAATATCTAGAGATTATTTTAAACAGCGGAGAGAATCTCTTAAGTATAATAAATGATATTTTGGATTTTACAAAACTAAGAAGCGGCGAGTTTACAATTGAGCCCAGAATTTTCTCTATTCACAATGAGATTAGTCACACGCTAGAGCTTTTCGTAGCTTCCGCAAATGCTAAAGATATTGTAGTTACCTCTTTTATAGATCCTACAATACCAAAAGAGCTATATGCAGACTCACTAAGAATCAAACAAATTCTCTCCAACCTCTTGAGCAATGCCATAAAGTTTACAAAGGTAGGCGGGCATATACACGTTGAGGCGGTATGTGAAAAAAACAATATCTTAAAAGTAAGTGTTAACGATAACGGCATAGGCATAGCGCAAGAGGACATAAGAAATATATTTACAGCATTTTCGCAGGCAGGAAGATGGGAGGCAGATAAGCTTGAGGGAACAGGGCTAGGACTATCCATCTGTCATCAGCTTGCCGAGCATATGGGTGGAAGTGTGCATGTAAAGTCAAAACTGGAAGAGGGGAGCACTTTTTGGGTAGAGATTCCTGTTGAGATCCATGACTACGAATGCCAAATATTTAGTGACCTAGATGAGCTAAAGACGCTAAAGACCATTTTTTACTCAAAAGATATGATAAGAGGATATAAGGCGGACTCATTTTTAAAATACTCAGATATGTTCAATATGAATATAGAGATGGTGGATAATCTAGATGGAGAGTATGATATAGCTGTATTTTTAGATGAGTATATTGATGGTGACATTAAAGAGAAGATTATAAACTCCAACAAAAAATATGTTGCCATCACCAGCAACCCGACTGATAAGTATGAGAAGTATCCGCACATATCATCTGCTTGTTTTCCTCTTTATTGTTCAAAAATCAGAACAACATTTGAGGAGCTGCTTCACCCTGACTCTTTCTCTGTCCATAAGCAAAGTAAGAGTATGAAATTTCAAGGGCATGTTTTAATAGCAGAGGACAATGAGGCAAATCAGGAGCTTATTAAAATATTACTTACCAAATACGGGCTTACTTATGATCTGGCGACAAACGGTCTAGAGGCCGTTAACCTTTATAAAGCAAAAAAATATGACCTTATTTTGATGGATGAGCAGATGCCTGTCATGGATGGAAATGAGGCTGTTGGAAATATAATAAAGTATGAAAAAGAGAGAGGGTTAAAACATACTCCCATATCTGCTTTGACGGCAAATGTTATAAAAGGGGCAAAAGAGAGAGGGCTAAAGAGCGGGTTCGACTCCTTTTTGGGAAAACCAATTGTTATAAAAGAGCTTGAGAGAGTCTTTTTTAACTATCTGCAGGTTTCAGAAGAGGCGGTAGAGTGTTTAGAGCTAGTCGAGCATACAAATACAATAGAGGGACTTGATTATGATAAGTTGAGTCAGGAGTTGATGTTGAGCGGCGACGAGTTGATTATGCTTGTGGAGCTTTTTTTGAAAAAGATGGCAAAACAAATTCCGGATTTACATAGTGCCATAAAATCAAGAGATTACAAAAAAATAGCGCTTATTGCCCACAGTATAAAAGGCTCAAGCGGTAACTTCAGGATTGAGTCGGTGCAAGAAGAGGGTGAGAAAATAGAGAAGATGGCAAAAGCCAAAGAGAAAGATTTTGATTTTGAGCACTCCTTTGAGAAGATAAGAATTGCTCTTGAAGCTATAAAAGTCAAGTAATTAACTACTTCTCTATATAGTAGCCGATTCCTGAGGCATTTTTTATTATGTCGGTAGGGAGTTTGTTTCTTAGTCTCCAGACAAGAGTTCTTATGCTGTTCTCCGTTGCTCCATTATCTTTCCAGACATAATCTATTGCTTGTGAAAAGCTGATGGTATGTCCAAGTTTTGCGACAAGAAGTCTTAGAATCGCTCTCTCTTTTTTTGTCAGTTTTATCTTTTCATTGTTGTAGAATATCTCATCTTGGGATATGTCCATATGGTAGCCATTGCCAAAAAATATAATGGGCTTGTCTGATTCTCTTTTGGCATAAAGAAGCTTTTCTACATTGCTTTGGTCAAGTTTAGGCATAAGTGCCTCTTCGCTTCTTTTGTTCTCCATCTCAAACTTGAAAATAGCCATCTGTATAGTTGCATGCAGAGAGGATGGGTCAAAAGGTTTTACGATGTAGCCATAAGGCTCCGTCTTGATTGCTTCTGCTATTATATCATCGTCGGTATAGGATGTAAGATAGATAAAGGGTATTGCATAGTTTTGTCTAATGGTTTTGGCAAGTTCGATTCCGTCGCTACTCTCTTGAAGAGATATATCTATAATAATAACATCAGGTCTGTATGATGATAGCTTCTCTTTCGCCTCCGCTGCATTATCGTACATTCCAACTATCTCATAGCCGTGCTTTTGAAGAGACAACTTGAGGTTTAGGGCTGTGATCTCATCATCTTCAACAATCATAATAGTGTGTTTATTCATATTTAATCCAGTATAAGTATATATATCTATGATATTATAATCAAATTATAGTATAAGTTTTTTTAATCCCATAATAAAAATGTGATAAATGTGATAATATTGTTACAGCATTACACTTTATATGTATAAATATCAATTTTTTTCTATTTTTGGAATGGCGTTTGCTGTAGTTAAAAAATGTTTTCAAGGAAACTCAGTGAATTTTATAGAGACCCTAAAGCTTAGAAGTAAGCTTTTGTTTATTTTTATAATTATTACGGTCGGCTTGGTTGTTGTCGGCGTGATAGGAACAATAAACTTAAAATCTATGAAAAAGAATCTAGATTCCCTCTATTTTGGCTCTCTTGTGCCTGTTACGGAGTTAAATAGAATTCTTCAAACATACCATAGAACACTGGGTAGTACACTATACAAAGCGAAAAATGCTCAAATCTCTCCTGATGAGGTTAAATCACGCATAAAATCAGCAATACAGAGCATTGAGAGAGAGTGGAAAAACTACGAGGAGCACTTTAAGAGAGATTACGAGCTTGGTTATATTGAGTATGCAGCATTCGAGATAAAAGCCGCCAATAACTATTTTAGCAGGGCAGTAGAATCAATCGAGAATGGGAGCGATATGAAAAATTTATCGCTTAGCAGTGTTGAAAATAGAATTTCACATATACATCAAGTTGTGAATAGACTAATCACTTATGAAGTGGATGTAGCAAAATATGAGCGCAAAAACTTTCTAGTTATTTATGAGGCAATTTTGATGAAAGTCGGCTCTATTTTAGTGCTGGTAATATTTGGCGTGATGGTAATATCGTTTTATGTATTTAAGAGTATACAAAGCGATCAGACCTCACTAGAGATAGTTGCAAAAAAATTAAAAATTGCAAATAAAAAGCTTGAGAATGCTTCATATACGGACTCTTTAACGGAGCTTCATAACAGGAGATATTTTAACCTTGTGTACGATAGAGAGATAAAAAGAGCAAAAAGAAATAACAGCAGCATTACCTTTATGATGCTAGATATTGACTACTTTAAACAGTATAACGACACATATGGGCATATAGAGGGAGACGCAGCTCTGAGGAGTGTTGCGAAAGTCTTTAAAGATCTCTTTAAACGTCCAAGTGATTTTGTATTTAGACTCGGAGGAGAGGAGTTCGGAGTGCTTTTTACAGAAGTGGATGAGGAGAATAGCGCAATTATTGCTAGAAATATTTGTGACGGGGTAAAAGGGTGCGGGATTAAGCATGAAGGCTCGAAAATAAATGAGTTTTTAACAGTATCAATCGGGGTCGCTTGCTGTGTGGCTGATGAGGCACTGGATGATGAAGTGCTTATAAGCAAAGCAGATGAGATGCTCTACCGCGCAAAAGAGAGCGGAAGAGACGGATATAGTATAACGACAAATTAAGCGTCACAACCCCGCATATTGCCCAGAGAGCGAGCGCTTAAACCAGTCCTTGCTCGATCATAGCGTCGGCTACTTTTCTGAATCCTGCAATATTCGCACCTAAAACTAGATTTGTAGGTTCGCCAAACTCGGCAGCAGTCGTGCTTGCACTTACATAGATATTTTTCATAATTTGAGCCAGTTTTGCATCAACCTCTTCAAAGGTCCAGTTGACCATAGATGCGTTTTGCGCCATCTCTAGTTGACTTGTTGCAACGCCGCCGGCATTTGCAGCTTTACCGGGACCGTAGCAGATTTTTGATTCAACAAAAAGATCTACCGCCTCAGGAGTAGAAGGCATATTTGCACCCTCGCTTATACAAACACAGCCGTTTGCAAGAAGATTCTTCGCATCATTTAGGTTGAGTTCATTTTGTGTAGCACTTGGAAATGCCGCATAACATGGAATCGTATAGACACCGTTGCAATCTTCAGGATACTCTTCAATCGGAGTATATTTTGCATTTGGTCTGCTTTTTAAATACTCTGTCAGTCTCTCTCTTCTTACCTCTTTTAAATCTTTTAAGAGCTCTAAGTCGATTCCTTCTTCGTCATAAATCATACCGTTTGAGTCGCTGCATGTAACAGGAATAGCGCCAAGATGGTAAAGTTTTTCGATTGTGTAGATAGAAACGTTTCCGCTTCCCGAAACTACACACTTTTTACCCTCTAGAGTCTCGCCTTTGTCTTCAAGCATGTACTTAGCAAAATAGACGGCTCCATAGCCTGTAGCCTCCGTTCTTGCAAGTGAACCACCCCATCTGAGTGATTTTCCTGTAAGAACACCTTCGTACTTGTTAGCAAGTTTTTTATACATACCAAACATGTAGCCGATTTCTCTGCCTCCAACCCCGATATCTCCTGCAGGAACATCCGTATTTGCACCTATGTGTCTGAAAAGTTCGCTCATAAATGCTTGACAAAATCTCATGACCTCATTGTCAGATTTGCCTTTTGGATTAAAGTCGCTTCCCCCTTTTCCGCCTCCGATTTGAAGACCTGTAAGCGAGTTTTTGAAAATCTGCTCAAATCCTAAAAACTTGATAACGCCTGCATTTACGCTTGGGTGAAATCTAAGACCACCTTTATATGGACCAAGAGCCGAGTTGAACTCTATTCTGTAACCTTTGTTTACTTGAATCTCGCCATTGTCATCAACCCAGTTTACTCTAAAGAGTATCTGTCTCTCAGGCTCAACAATTCTCTCTATTATTTTGTGTTTTCTATATTTTGGATATTTTTCCATTAACGGGCGGAGTGATTCAAGTACCTCTTCGGCAGCTTGATAAAACTCTTTTTGAGACGGGCTAGATCTCTTTAGGTATTCAAAAACTTCTTTTACGTATGGCATATATTTTCCTTTTTTTTAAATAGGTGGGGATGATACTATAAAAAAAATTAAATTTTCTATAATAAAGTCTATATTTAATAAATTATTAAAAAAAATGATTAATTTTTCATCATTTTTCAATTGACAAATAAAATATATTTTGGTAGCCTTGGTAGAGGTGCTCACTATTTTGCACTGTTAAAATTTTGAAGGAATGCAAATATGAAAATATCTAAAGAAAAATTTGATGAGGCAAAAGATGTCGCAAAACAGTGGCAGTTATATATAGATGAACATAGAGAGCCGATTGAGCAGAAGTTTCATGGTACGATGCTAAGAATGCTAAAAGACCCGATAAACAAGATTTTTTTAATTGAACTTCTAGATCAGAGTTTTCGCTCTAAAAATCCTCACAGAGTTGCAGACCAGATAGAGTACATATTTAGTAAATATAAAGATAGTAGCTTTTTGAGCGCTTTTGAAGAGATGCTTGTTCTCTCTTTTCGTAAAGTCGGCATCTATATGACAAGCATCTCTATACCAATTTTTATAAAGTATTTAAGAAACGATATTAAAAATGTCGTTATACCCGGAGAAGAGAAGGCTCTTGTAGAGCACATTAAAAAGAGAAAAGTAGAGGGAACAAGGGTAAATATAAACATAATAGGTGAGATAGTCTTAGGAGAAGAAGAAGCGGACGAGAGGGTACAAAAGTATATAAAAACGCTTCAAAATCCGCATATTGACTATATCTCCATTAAGATATCTACCATTTTTTCGCAGATAAATCCTTTGGCACATGAGTGGAGTGTAGGGCAGATCTCAAATAAATTAGAGAAAATTTACAACGCTGCCCTGCAGAACAGATTTGTAGATGCAAATGGCAAAGAGAGTGATAAATTCGTAAATCTTGACATGGAGGAGTACAAAGATGTTCGTCTTACAATAGATGTTTTTAAAAAGACACTGTCGTTTGAGAAGTTCAAATCTCTTCATGCTGGAATTGTTCTTCAGACGTATCTTCCAGATACTTTGGAATTGGCTAAAGAGTTGAGTATATGGGCAAAACAGAGAGTTCAAAATGGTGGAGCGCCTATCAAGATTCGTTTGGTAAAAGGTGCAAATCAGGAGATGGAGCTAACGGAGGCAAGCCTTAGAGGATGGGAGTGCGTTACATATAGAAAAAAAGCACAAAGCGACGCTAACTTTAAACTTATTATTGACTATCTTTTAGATCCTGATGTGGCACCATATGTGCATCTTGGCGTTGCTTCACACAATCTTTTTGACCATGCTCTTGGAATGCTTCTCTCACGCGAGAGAGGAGTTGAGAAGTTTTACACTGCCGAGATGCTAGAGGGTATGAGCGAGACCGCTTACAAGGTTCTCAAAAAAGAGGGATTAAACGTAATACTCTACGCTCCGACAGCGACGAAAAAGACATTTACAAACGCTATTGCATATCTTGTAAGAAGATTTGATGAGAACACGGCAGAGCAAAATTTCTTGCGCCACAGTTTTGGACTTAAAGTTGACTCAGAGGCGTGGAAAACGCTTGTTAAGAGTTACGATGACGCCTTGGAGGAGATCAAAGATCTCAAGCTTACCCCGTACAGAGTCCAAGACAGAAACAGGGAGCCTGCAAAGCCTGAGATCGATCTGGATAACTATATTTATGAGAGTGAGGCAGATACGGATTTTGTATTGGAGCAGAACAAAAAGTGGGCTATAGATATTGCTAATAAGTGGAAAAACATAGCAAAAGAGGGCGGCTATCATGCAAGGCCGGTTGTGGCTTCAAAAGAGATAGAGAACAGTGATATTGTAGAGGTGATAGATAAGTCTCAATATCATAAGGGCATAGCAGTAGGCTCTTATGTAAAAGCTGCTGCAGATGATATGCACGAAGCGGTAAGAGTAGCAAAAGAGGATATTGACGGCTGGAGAAAACTCACAACAAAAGAGCGTCAAAAGATACTTATGGATGTGGCACATGAGTTTAGAAAAAGAAGAGCAGACCTTATAGGAGTTGCCGCGGCGGAAGTCGGCAAAGTCTTTGGCGAGACGGATGTCGAGGTCTCTGAAGCAATCGACTTTTTAAACTTCTATCCATACAGTGTAAGAAAGATAGAGGCGCTGGAGGGGGTGCATGTAACTCCAAAAGGGGTGGGGCTTGTTGTGAGTCCTTGGAATTTTCCCGTAGCCATTCCAGCAGGAGGTATTGCAGCGGCATTGGCATCTGGAAATACGGTTATCCTTAAACCCGCATCAGACTCTGTTCTTTGCGCACAGATGGTTTGTGAATGTTTTTGGAGTGCAGGTGTTAGTAGAAATACGCTTCAATTTCTTCCATCAAGCGGAGCCTTAGCTGGAGAGGAGCTTATAACTAACAGAGATATTGATTTTACAATATTTACAGGCGGAGAGCAGACGGCTTATAGCATGATAAAACAGCGTTCAGACATTCATCTAAGTGCTGAGACGGGCGGCAAAGACGCTACCATAGTTACCTCAATGGCGGATCGTGATCAGGCTGTGAAAAATGTTGTGGCCTCTGCATTTAGCAACTCGGGACAGAAGTGTTCGGCAACATCTCTGCTTGTACTGGAAGATGAACTCTATAACGATGAAAATTTTAAAAAGATGTTGGCTGATGCAGCAAACTCTCTAGAGGTAGGTTCAGTTTGGGATTTTAAAAATAAGATAGGAGCGCTCTCATCTAAACCATCCGGCAATCTTGAAAAAGCTTTGAGTTATCTGGATGATGGTGAAGAGTGGCTTCTTCCGCCATCTTATGCCGAGAGCAATAACCCTTACATGCTAAAGCCCTCAATCAGATGGGGAACTTCAAGTGGTGATTTTTGTCACATGAATGAGCTTTTTGGTCCTGTTTTAAGCGTTATGAGAGCGGATGATTTAGAAGATGCCATAGATGTAGTAAACTCGACAGGGTACGGTCTTACGTCGGGAATAGAGAGTCTTGATGAGAGGGAACAGGAGATATGGAGAGAGAAATTAAGAGCAGGTAATCTATATATAAACCGCGGTACGACAGGTGCGATAGTTATAAGACAACCCTTTGGCGGCATGGGCAAATCTGCCATAGGAAGCGGCAAAAAAGCGGGCGGATTTAACTATGTTACGCAGTTTATGAATATAGGCGCGGATGAGTTTGCATTTCAAGAGACGCATGCGTTCTCATCCCACGGTGTTTTTGCAAACGAGGTCTCAAAGGCTTCTGAGATTGCAAAAGATTTTCTCAAGTGGCACAGGGAAGAGTTTGGCAAAGAGCATGACTATGCAAATGTCAGAGGAGAGAGCAATATTATAAGATATTTGGGTGTAAAAAGTGTTCTTTTGAGATGTCAAAACGGCGATAAACTTCACGAAATACTCGCATCCATTACGGCTGTAAAGATTGCAGGGGCAACGCTTCACATCTCGCTTCCAAAAAAGATAGAGAGTGATGAACTTGCATGGCTTATAAATAATTCAAGAGATATTTTGGCAAAAGAGGATCTTCTGGAGCTTCAAGATGAAGGTGAGTTGATAGAGTCGATGAAAAAGGTTCAAAGAGTCAGATTTTTAAATCCAAAACATGTAACAAAAAATATCTATGATGGACTAAAAGATGAAGCAAAACATATAGCAAGAGAGCCTTTTGTATCTAATGGAAGAGTTGAACTGCTTCACTACTTTATAGAGCAGAGTGTTACAAACTCATATCACAGATATGGAAATCTGGGAATTAGAGGGCTTGAGGATAAAGCTAATGCCCGCTCTTAAATCTAAAGCCCTCTTCTGTAAGCAGGGCTCTTAGTTTATCTTTTAATTCCCCTTGAAACTCCATCCAGCCCTCTTTGAGAGTGCCGCCGCATCCGAGCTTTTTCTTTAAAGTTTTTAACAGCTCTTCTGAGTCGTTTTGCGGTATGTGAAATTCGCCTACAAGAGTTACGGTCTTGCCGCGTCTCTTCTCTTTTTTAAAAACTAAAAAATGTTTAGAAGGTTCTAAAATTTCATCTGCTACAACACTTTTTCTAGGAGTCTCGATTTTCGCCCAGCCATCTTCTATCTCTGCACCGATAAAGAGATCGAGCTTCTTTCCTCTGCTCATGAGATTACTTTTTGCTTGAGCACACTCATGTTTGAGGAGTCAAAACTATCATCTTTTATGCTTTTGATTACATCATCCAAAGAGAGTTCTGTGTGATTGTAAAGCACTACAAAAAGCTTGTCATCCTCTTTTAAAAATGTGCTCTCTCCATAGGGAGTGTATCTTGTAGCGCCGATACTGATGATTGCATCTGAGGGATTGCTGCATGACGCTATATACTCGCTTAACGGCTCTAGCGGACCGAAATCTCTCTGGGTATTTATCTGCGCTACCATCCACTCTTGGAGTTTTTCATAGAAGTAGCTGTAGCCCTTAAGAGAAACATCTTCGCCGTAAGCATGAAGCTCACCCTCTCTTTTTAAAAAGCTGCAAATGGAGTAGCTATCCATTATGCCGCCATCGCTAAAGGTATCTATTTTGATTAAGTTTTCGCTCAGTCCTTTAGAATTTTCGCCCCAGTTTTTTTTGTCGCTTATTTTGGAAGCACCCGCAACCCGAATAGAGCAGTCGTTATAAGCTCCAAAGTGAGTAGTGATGATTTTAGAGAGTTTGTTGTTTATGTATTCAAGTTTGCAGATAAGAGCGACTTCAGGTTCTGCTTGAATGTTGAGCTCTTTGTGGGGTATTTTTATAGTTGAGCTTGAGAGAGGGTAGGTGTTTAAAATCTCTTTTGCACCCTGGACTCTCTTTGGAAGGTAAAAAGGAAACATTCCCTTGGGTGCCGCCTCATCTGCGGTAATAATATCTTTAAAATCTTCAAGTTCGCCGGCTTGGGCAAGATGCAGAGCAAAGTTGCCCGCAATTCCCAGACCCAAATAGTCTCTATATCTGTACATTTTGCTTCCTTTTAAAGTCACTTACTAAAGGTTTTGGGCGTAGGTAATTAAATGAGACCCTTCTCTTTAGCCTCTGCAAACTCTTCATAGCTTCCTTTGAAGTCAACATAGCTGCCGTCTGCTCTAAGCTCGATAATACGACCTGCAAATGCGTCAAGAAGTTCACGGTCATGTGATACACAGATAACATTTCCTTTGAAGTTGTAAAGCGCTTCGCCGAGTGCCACGATTGCTTCAAGGTCAAGGTGATTTGAAGGCTCATCCAGAACCAAAAAATTTCCGCCCTCAAGCATCATTTTGGAGAGCATCATTCTGTGTTTTTCTCCGCCTGAGATGCTTACAACCGATTTTTCTTGCTGCTCGCCGTTAAAAAGCATTCTTCCCAAACAGTTTCTAATCTCTGAGATATCGCGTTTTGGGTCAAATCCTCTTAGCCAATCATATAGAGTTCCATCGCCCTTGATAATGTCGGCGGTGTCTTGAGGAAAGTAGCTGTTTTCTATGGTTGCTCCCCAGTGAATCTCCCCGCTTGTAGGCTTTATCTCTTCCATAAGAATTTTTAAAAGAGTTGTTTTACCAACACCGTTTGCGCCGATAAGAGCGACTTTTTCGCCCGGCTCAAATTTTAAAGTTATGTTTTTTAAAACCTCATTGTCATCATAAGAGTGGTTTACTCCCGTGATTTGCAGAGCCTCATCACCCATGACTCTTTTTGCTTTAAACACAATACTTGGGTCACGGCGAGAAGATGGTTTTATGTCATCAATAACAAGTTTATCAAGTTTTTTCTGTCTTGATGTTGCTTGTTTTGCTTTTGAAGCATTTGCGCTAAATCGGCGAACAAAAGCCTCAAGTTCATCCTTTTCTTTCTCTTTTTTGGCATTGTTTAGCTCTTGCTGTTTTGCCATTACGTTTGCGGCAATATACCAATCATCGTAGTTACCTGCAAACTCACGGATTTTTTGATAATCAACATCTAGAATATTTGTAACAACGGCATTTAGGAAGTGTCTATCATGAGAGATGACTACCATTGTTCCTTCATGACGCTGAAGCTCATGCTCTAGCCAGCTGATTGTCTCAATATCAAGGTTGTTGGTAGGCTCATCAAGAAATAGCACGTCTGGTCTAGGGTATAAAACCTGAGCCAAGAGAACTTTAAACTTATCGGCACTGTCAAGCGTACTCATAAGCTCATTGTGATGGCTTGCAGGGATGCCGACATTTTCTAAGATTTTTGCAATATTTACATCGTACTCATAGGTCGGGTCTTCTTCTACACAGATAGTCTCAAGCTCGGCAAGACGGTCGTTTACGGCATCGTCTTCAAAGTCGCCTGTTGCATATATGACCTCTTTTTCTTTAATTGCGTTATATAATCTTTTGTTTCCATAAAGAACCGCATCCGCAATAGTAAAATCTTCATAAGCATACTGATTCTGCTCTAAAATTCCGACTTTATTTGTTTTTGGGATTATAACTTCGCCTTCATACTCATTGATCTGACCGCTGAGTATCTTTAAGAAGGTTGTTTTTCCGGCACCGTTTGCACCGATTAGACCATATCTTTTATGACGATCTAGTTTAAGATTTATGTCTTGAAATAGAACTCTATTTCCATAACGCATTATTAAATTTTGTACAGTTACCATGGTTTATCTCTCGCTCAGGCAGAAGTTGTGGTGCCTATTATTTTTCGCGATTATAGCCAATTGTTGTTTAAAAACTGATTATTATTAATCGGCAGAGTTGTCTTTTGCGCCTTCAAAAGCGTTGGTTACATCGCCGGTTATGCCATCAACTCCCTCATTAAACTCTTTTGCGCTGCATCCCGAAAAAATCAGCAAAGCTACTGCTGTTATCAATAAAAATTTCATTTTTTCTCCTGTAATTTACTGTGCGGTTTGTCCCAAAAATCAGCATCCGGTTCACCTTGATGCATACTTTTTAAGTACTTCTCTTCTGTTCTTTGAATCTCTGCTCTAATGAGATTGACTACTGCTTTTTGCGATGCTATCGGTTCAGGAAGAGCGCAGTACTCTCCATCTGTCAGCTCATCGTTGAATTTGGTCTCATCAAAACTTTTTCCAAGATATTTGACTATATACTTTAAGTCTCTCTCAGCATTTCCAAGACATGAAGTAGCGCCCGGCGACGGCGTCATGTTAAAAATAAGACCTTCTCCGGTATAGATTGAAGCCTCGCCCAGAAGAAGCCTCTGCTCATCTTTATTTAGCACCTGAGGGCGGACACCGCCAAAACCTTTGGCGTATCTAAACTCGTCTAGTTTAAGAGAGGGGACAATTTTTCTTGCATCTTTTAAAAAGAGATATTTGTTTAAAAAAGGGACTTCAAAAAGGAAGTTTCTAAAGATATATCTGCGAATATCGCGCTCTTTTAAAAGCTTCCAAAGAGCCATTGCAATATTTTTATCGAAGCGAAGAGTCTTCCAGAAATCCAAGTATGTTCCATTTTTGTAGCGCTCAAGTTTTGGAAGCATAAGTGCGGTAGGACCGAAACGCGTATTGCCATCAGCCAGAACATCGGGGTCGCCATGAAGGGCGGCAAATGGAAGTTTTGGATTTTG
>NZ_JAVVFL010000215.1:0-3459 GCF_032250635.1 Sulfurimonas sp. | reverse complement strand
TGGAGCAGTGTGGAACTAAAATCAATAAGCAAAGATTATATAAAGCTGCTTCAAGAGATTAGAATTTACTTTAAAAATTCCAAAAACTCAATTCATAAAGCAAGAAATGAAATCAAAATAATCGATTTTAAAGATAAAAATCTTGTCGTTAAAGCATTTAAAATACCAAATTTATTTAACAAAATAGTTTATACATTTTTTAGAGATACCAAAGCAAAAAAGTCATATTACAATAGTCTTAAAATCTCAGATTTTGTTCCAAGAGCTATCGGCTATATAGAGTTTAAAAAATTTGGACTTCTGTATGATAGTTATTTTGTCAGTGAAAAATTTGACTATACTTTTTCCATTAGAGAAGTTTTGCTTGATGAAAAATTTGACAATAGAGAAACTATATTTGCTGAGTTCTCAAAATTCACATTTGCCTTGCATAAAAAAGGCATCTTGCATAAAGACTACTCACCCGGAAATATATTAATCAAGAAAGAGGATAATAGTTATATATTTAAGATTGTTGATATAAACAGAATGGTTTTTAAAGAGCTAGATATGGATGAGAGACTGAAAAATTTTTCACAACTCTGGGCAAATGATAGTGATTTAAAAATCATCATAGATGCCTACTTGGAATTTATGACAGAAGATAGAGAATTTTGCTTGCAAAAAGCTATACACTTTTCCAAAAAGCATAAAAATATAAAAAATTTTAAAAAGCGTTTAAAAGGTAGAAAAGTTGTTGATTGATACTATCTCTGTTGTAATAATGGCAAAAAATGCCCAGGAGACGATTACCGAATGTTTGGATAGTTTGGTTCGTTTTAAAGAGGTGGTTTTATATCTCAATGACTCTAGCGATAACACTGAACAGATTGCCAAAAACTATGAAAATGTAAAAATTATTTATGGGGAGTTTATTGGTTTTGGTCCGACAAAAAACAGGGCAGCAACATACGCTTCAAATGATTGGATACTCTCTTTGGACAGTGATGAGATACTAAATGATAAGCTTGTGGATGAAGTCTTGCAGCAAGATTTAAACAATAAAAACAACCTCTTTGTTCTCATTAGAGATAACTACTTTTTAGGGCATAAAACTGTAAGCAGGGACCATATTGTCAGATTGTACAACAGAGAAAAAAATTTATTCGACGATAGTCTTGTGCACGAGAAGGTACAGGTACATGAGTATAATAAAAAAATAGTTTTAAAAAACAGTTTTAAGCACTTAAATATAACAGACATAAATCAGACGCTTTATAAGACGATAAAATATACGGATTTGGCTGCCAAAGATAAGAAAATGTGCTACTTTTCGCTAGTTATAGCAAAGGCATTTTTTGCGTTTTTTCAGACATATATATTGAGATTCTATTTTTTAAACGGTTGGGTTGGGTTTACAGTGGCTGTCTCAAACGCCAACAGAAGGTTCTATAAGTATTTGAAACAGTTTCTAAATTGTCAAAAAAAATAATTTTCAACTCTCTATCAGTGACTCAAAATATTTAATATATTTTTTAACCGTAGTTTTGTGAGACATCTCATTTTCTATTTTCTTTATACAGTTGTCGGATAACATTTTAAGTTTTTCCGGAGAGTTGTAAAGCTCTCTTACCCTATCCGCTATCGCTTTTGAATCTTTAATGGGAACAATGTAGCCGTTATATCCATCATCAATAATCTCCATACTTCCTTCGTTCGCAGATGCAATAACAGGAGTACCAGAAGCTATTGACTCAAGAACTACGCGAGGTAAGCCTTCTTTGCGAATAGATGGATGAATCAACAAATCACATGCTGCAAGTATTTCTGGCACATCGTGTCTATATCCTGTAACATGTATTCGTTCTTTCATCCCACTGTTTTGAATCAAGGATAGGTAAGGTTCCTCGGAAATCTTGCTGCCGATGAGTAAAATATGCAACTCCTTGATATCTGCCAAATCATGAGCTGCTTTTATGGCGTAAATCAGTCCTTTATGTGCTCTGACATTTGCTACAAAAGCGATGTTAAAATTTTTTGTATTTGTGCCAAACTCTTCTAGATTTAAAGGGTGCTGATTGTACCAGTTTACATCATGACCTTTATGTATTGTTATAATTTTTTTTGATGAGGTTGAGAAAACTTGCTTGGAGACATGTCTGTTTATAGCCTCTGAAACACATATAACGCCATTTACTCTAGGATGCAAAATATTTAGATATGAGGTAGGGTCATGGCGGTATAGTCCGCCGGTTGTGCCTCGATATGCAACTAGCTTTGCTTTTGTCCCTATGCAGGCAAAAGCAGCATTTGGGATAGTTCTTGAGCTAGTTGCATAAACTATATCTATACTCTTGTTTTTAATGATTTCTCTAACTTTTTTGATTGTTTTTAAACTTATTTTTTCTTTATGGGAAGCGTCAACGACCTCTATATTATTCTCAAGATATCTAGAGGTGTATTTGCCGTCTTTACTTGTCATTACAGTTATATTGTGACCTGCTTTTGACAAAGAGATATAGATTTCCGCTTCAGGTCTTAAGCTGTTGAATGAGTTTCCGGTTGGTGTTAATACTAGTATGTTCATAAAGGTTCCTTTGTTTTGCATTTAAAAAAATTAAGCTTCATTTTCTATCCTGTTTTGGGCTATAAAAATTCCGGTAAATAGAGCAAGAAAAGCAGCTGAAAACTGCTCATGGAACATGGTTTCCACTAGGCTTGAAACAGAGTATACACTCACAAAAATAATCATTAAGTTGAGATAGTACCTATCCCCAATTTTTAATTTTAAGATGCTATAAAAAATCATTAGATATAAAAATAGTCCTATTATTCCCAAATGCACTGCACTTTGTACATAAATATTGTGGTAACTTGGCAGATGAGCAATACAATTTTTATCTGGATGAGACTCTTTAACACGATTTCTCATCTCATCCATACTTTTAACAACTCCAGAGCCAATTATTGGGTTATCCAAAAATATTTCACTTCCGACAATCCACAATCCAAGTCTTGCACCAAAAGAGCCGCAAAATGATCCGTCTTGTATTATGTTTTGTGATTCAACGACTGATGCATCAAATCTTGTTTTAAAAACTGGGCTGACATGATAAGCAGTATAAAATATTGATATAACCAAAGCCAACATACTAAAAAATGCTAAAATTTTATTTTTTATATTTAAAAAACCGACTACAAATATGGTTACGGCAAATGCAAGATGACCTGTTCTGCCGCCGTTTAAAAATAGGTTTGACGTAACTGTTAGAAAGTATAAAAAATAGAAGATTTTCCATTTTAACTGCTCTTCATGAAAAAATCTGTTAAGAAGTAGGAGCGAGGTAAACGTTAAAAACATAGAGTATTGAAGATGATTCATAAACGGAGTCGGATCGATAGGGCTTCCATGCTTCCACTGAATAAGTTCAAAAAATATGCTATACGAAATGGCTTCGCTTATAAGCATACTGGCTAAAA
>NZ_JAVVFL010000214.1:0-3459 GCF_032250635.1 Sulfurimonas sp. | reverse complement strand
TTTGTTGGAGTTTTGCATTCTGCTCTTCTAAAAGTTTATAGTATCTCTCATCTGCATGAGAAACTGCTTTTCTGCCGCCCATGTTTACTGTTTTTGCCTGCGCACTCTTGTTTGGGCTTAATATGACAAGCTTTACGCCATCTTCAACAACGCTCTGCAGCGAACCTCTTCTTATGCGGTTGTGAATTGCCTCTTTTGAAACGCCAAGCTTATCAGCGGCATCTGAGATACTTAGTTTTGTCATCTCGACACCCTATCTCATATTTTCGAATACAAGCGGGGCTTCCCACTCCATAGAACGAATAGTTGCGATAACTTTCTGCAAATCGTCTAGTTTTGCACCCTTGACCCTGATGGAATCACCCTCTATCTGAGCGGTAACTTTGAGTTTGAGGTTTTTTATCTCGGCTGCGATTTTTTTAGCCTCTTTTGACTCAATGTAGTCGACTATTTTAAAGGTCACTTTACGGTTGTTACCGCTTGAGTCTTCAGTTTTTAGCTCCTCAAGCACTTTCGATGAGAGGTCCTGCTTTAAAAGCTTTGCTATAACAATATCTTTGAGTGCATCAAGTTTGTTATCACTCGAAGCAATAAGCACTAAAAGCTTATCTTTCTCTTTGTAGTTGATTTCATAGGGTGTTCCCTTGAAATCGTAGCGGTTTGCTACCTCTTTATCGACAAGATTTATAGCGTTTTTAAAGCTCTGCATATCAATCTTTGCGCTTATATCAAATGAGTATTCTTTTGCCATTTCTATTCCTTAATTTTATTTCATAAAATGAAGTAACTCTTTATCTATTCATCACGGTATCGGAAGTAATTCCGATACCTACGCTAACGCTTGGTTTTACCCTCAAGGGGCACCTAGTACTCAGCGTAAAGCTCAAAGAACTAGTTCTTTTTATTTATATTTATAACAATTATTGCAGATTATAACATATTTTAAAGTGTGTTAGCTGTTTTAAAAAACAGGACTCCCGTCATTGAAGCCTCCTCCAAATCCTCCACCTAGATTAGTAAAACTTGGATCCATATAGCCAAACATAAAACTTTTTGCCCTTAGTTTCTCTATATCTGCCTTGCTTGAGATTCCCTGCGGACAAACCAAAGTACACTCGTTGCAGAGCGTGCAGTCCCAAACGCCGTTTGTCTGCACGGCGTCTATCTTGCTTTTTGGGTCTGCCTCTCTTTTATCGCTAACATAGCGCCAGATTCTTGTTAGTGAAAATGGTCCTAAAAACTCGCTATTGACGGCATATACAGGACATGCGCTATAACATGAAGCGCACAGTATGCAGTCACTTTGAAGCTCGTTTATATGCTGATTTTCTATAGAGAGCTCCACACCCTCTGCAAGTGAACTCTGCCATGCTTTTGCCTTTGCATTAAATGAGTAGGCTTTATCCATATCAACAACCAAATCACGAAGAACAGGAGTGTTGCGAAGCGGCTCTACTAAGTCGCCATCTTTTGCATGATGCGAACATGCCAAGACTTCGCGTCCGTTTACTCTCACTGCACAACTTCCACACACACCGCTTCTGCATCCGCTACTATAAGCAAGTGATTGGTCTTGGCTTCTTTTTATCTCATTTAACACCTCTAAAAGAGTCGCGCCATCTATATTGACATCGTACTCTGCAACACTCTCTCTTTTGATATTAATTTTCATAGCTCACCCTCTTGTCTGCATCTAAAATAGTGTGCGCTCTGTATGTCTCATCTGCCTCAGGAAAATCGATTCTAAAGTGCGCGCCTCTGCTCTCTTGCCTGTTTATGGCGCTTAGCAAAACCGCTTCTGCTAACATGAGCATATTTTTAAACTCCAAAAACTCTATAAGATTTGTGTTGTACTCTTTTGTTTTGTCGCCCACGCCCATCTTTGGCAAATCATCTCTCATCTCTTCTATGACTTTTAGAGTCTCTTGCAGCGCCTCTTTCTCTCTCTTTATCCCTACATTTTTATAAAAAAGCTCGCCCAAATATAGCTGTTTTTCATAAAAATTTATCTCGTTTGTAAATCTCTTTATCTCTGCAATCTCATCTTCAAAAAACTTTTTTTCTTTGACGGGAGTTCTCTCTTTAGAGAAATTTTTAGCATACTTGGCAGCATTAACTCCCGCTTGTCTGCCAAATACAACAAGCTCTAAAAGAGAGTTTCCGCCTAGCCTGTTTGCGCCATGAACTCTATGGTTTGCACACTCTCCCGCTGCAAAGAGCCCGGCAATAGATGTCGAAGAGGAAGCGTCCACCTCTATCCCACCCATAGTGTAGTGAGCTGCGGGTTTTATAGGGATAAGTTCATGAACGGGGTCAACATTTTCATAAAGTTTTGCGAGCTTTACCTCTTGGGGAAGCTCTTTTTCTATAAACTCCGTACCCAAATGGCGGATATCAAGGTAGGTATCTTCACCCTTTGCAATCTCATCATGTATGGCTTTTGAGACCTCATCACGCGGCAGAAGCTCGTTCACAAATCTCTCACCCCTTGAGTTTAAAAGATGTCCGCCAGCGCCTCTTGCACTCTCTGAAATTAAAATTGATGAGTTCTTGAGCGCAGTAGGATGAAACTGCACAAACTCCATATCGCTCACTCTCGCTCCGGCTCTTAGTGCCGCGGCAACTCCATCACCGGTAGAAGAGAGTGAGTTTGTGGAGTAGTTATTGTAGACTCTGCTGTAGCCTCCCGTTGCGATAATTACACTTGAGGCTTCATGTATCTCTATCTCGCCGCTTCGTTTGTTAAGCAGACTTACGCCGCAGATATATTTTTTGCCGCTCTCGTCAAACTCACTTAGAAGTTCTAGCAGATATCTCTCATTTAAAATCTCAATTTGCGCAGCAAGAACCCTGTCATAAAGCGTGTGAAGAATTTTCAAACCCGTATAGTCCTGAGCGTAACAAGCTCGCGGAGCATAAGCGCCGCCGAGTTTTCTTTGGGCGATTTTAGAGTTTGGCGTTCTGCTAAATGGAACACCTATGCTATCAAGCCATGCAACAGCTTTTGGAGCTTCTTTGCACATGTATCTTACAGCACTCTCGTTTGCCAAGCCGTTCGCAGATTTGAGCGTATTTTGGACATGCATCTCTACGCTGTCGCCCTCATCACCAGATAAGACTGCATTGATACCGCCCTGAGCCATGCATGTCTGGCTCCTTGTAGGGTACTCTTTTGTTATAACAACCACTTCGGCACCGTTTTCATGTGCATTCAGGGCGGCAACAAGTCCTGCTCCGCCTGCTCCTACTACTATAACTCTATTTTTCATTCTCTTCCTTGCTTAGGGCTATTTCGATTGTAAATTTTGCTCCGTTTTGGATATTTTCGACATAAAGTTTGCCGCCACTATGCTGCTTAATAATATTTTTTGACATATGAAGTCCGAGTCCTGTGCCGTTTTTATCGAATTTTGTCGAGAAATAAGGGTCAAAAATCTTATCTATTATATCCCCGTCTAT
>NZ_JAVVFL010000213.1:0-3461 GCF_032250635.1 Sulfurimonas sp. | reverse complement strand
AATATTTCTTAATATCACAATCTATTAACTCTATTTAATTTTGATTTAGATAAAATCAACTTCCTAAAATCTAAAATAAGAGTTGCCATTTTGAAATATTTCTTACTACTTTTACTGCCGTTTATATTGAGTGCGAGTCTTAATTTTACCTCTAACCATACCAAAGAGATCTCTATCTTAGAGTCTTTTGATATTGAAGCTTCATTTTTATACGACCCTATTATGAACGAGATGAAAAACATCAACATGACCGTCTACAAAGACAAACGCTTTTTTCAGGCTATGAATGATGCCTATCTCTTTATTCCTGCAGTAAAGAGCATTTTAGCTAAGCACGGCGTACCGGCTGAGTTCCTCTTTCTTGCCATGGCAGAATCGCACTTTTCCACAAAAGCATATTCGGCAAAAAAAGCTTCTGGATTATGGCAGTTTATGCCTGCAACAGGTAAAATATACGGTCTTAAAATAGATGAGTATGTTGATGAGAGAAGAGATTTGATAAAATCAACAGAAGCGGCGGCGCAACATCTTAGCGCTCTTTATGAGAAATTTGGCAAGTGGTATTTGGCAGCAATTGCTTATAACTGCGGCGGCGGAAGACTCAGCAGAGCTATAGAGGCTGCAAAAAGTGATGAACTTAATATATTGTTAGATCCAAAAAAGATGTATATTCCGAGAGAGAGCAGGCTTTACATCAGAAAAATAGTTGCACTTGCACTAATGGGCAACGATGAGCAGTTTTTGTTAAAGAGTGAGTACGAGTACCTTTTAAACAGAGCAAATGCCTACTCCATATCCACAGTAAGAGTTCCTAGAGGCGAGTCTCTCAAAAGAGTCTCAAAGCTTGTCGGGATACCGCTCTCAGAGCTTCAAAAACTTAACAGACATCTCAAATATGATTTTGCTCCTCCCTATTTAGGGGGCTATGACATATATATTCCATATATAAAACTCTCGGACTTTAAACAGAAATATTTTGAAGAGAACATTCAAAATATCTACAAAGTCCATGTGGTAAAAAAAGGTGACACTCTTTTTGATATAGGCAAAGAGTATGGCGTTTCTCATAAAATGATTGTGGATTTTAACAACCTTAAAAGCAATGTTTTGAGTTTGAAACAAAAGCTGATTGTTCCTATAGATAACAAAGCAAATATCGAAAAAATAAACAAAAAAATTTATTATCTAGTTAAAAGAGGCGATACTTTGGAGTCGATTTCTCAAGCATATAAAATAAGCGTTAGAAGCATACAACTTAAAAATAATATAAAAGGCAGTTTTATCAGAGAAGGCGAGAGGCTAAAACTACATGAATAAACTATCTTTTTTTACGGCTCTCTTAGTTCTTGTATTGCTTAGCGGATGTAGCACAAGAGGCACTAGAACATACACAAACCTAGGTGAAACAAAAACATACTCCTCCGATAGCCGTTCACATAACTCTGCAATCAATCAAAAAGATTATAAACATCCGACGATGAGGCCTTATGTTATAAGGGGAATAAAATATTATCCTACGGTCGTGGGTGTAGGCGATGAGTTTAGCGGCAACGCAAGCTGGTATGGTCCTGATTTTCACGGTAAGCTGACCTCAAACGGAGAAAAATACAATATGTACGATATGACGGCGGCACACAAAACGCTTCCTATGAACACAATTGTAAAGGTTACAAACAAGAAGAACGGCTTAAGTACAGTTGTTAGAATCAACGACAGGGGTCCTTTTATTGCAACAAGAATTATTGACCTCTCAAATACTGCGGCACGTAAAATAGATATGCTTGCCGATGGAACGGCGCCCGTTAAGATTGAAATTCTTGGTTTTCACTCAAAACATCAAAAGAAAGTTCCTCTTCAAGAGCAGCTAAAAGAGTCTCCTCAGGATCAGCAAACAGACGGATTTGCTCTTCAGATAGCATCGTTTTCAAAATTTGAGGGCGCGCTTTTAACTCAGAAAAAGTATGACGATACGGATGGATACAAGACTATTATAAAAGATATGCAGACACACAACGGCAGAATGTTCAAAGTATGGCTTAAAGGCTTTAGAAGCGAAGAAGAGGCTAGAGATTATAAATCACTTGGAAATTTTAAAAATTCATTTATTGTTAGAGAGGACTAAAAGATGATTACTAAAAGCAGAAAAACAAAAGAGACGGATATCACGGTTTCACTCTCCCTTAATGGAGAGGGCAAGAGCAAGATAAGCACCGGCGTGGGTTTTTTGGATCACATGCTGGAGAGCTTCTCGAAGCACTCGCTTATTGATCTGGAGATCTCATGTAAAGGCGACACTCACATAGATGACCACCATAGCGTAGAGGATGTCGGGATTGTTCTTGGTTCTCTTTTGGCAGAAGCTATATATCCGGTTAAAAATATGGAGCGCTTTGGAAGTGCCAATATTGTCATGGATGAGGCTTGTGTTAGTTGCGATTTGGATCTAAGCAATCGTCCATATTTGGTTTATGAGGTTAATGTGGCGGGCAAAGTAGGGCAGTTTGATACGGAGCTTGTTGAAGAGTTTTTCAGAGCCCTTGTCTTAAATGCAAGAATAAGCACGCACATAGTAGCTCTTAGAGGCAAAAACAAGCATCACATTATTGAAGCTGCTTTCAAATCACTTGCGGTTGCTCTTCGTCGAGCGATGCAAACCAATGAGAGAGTCGGCATTCCAAGCACGAAAGATATGCTGTGATTAAGCTTATTGTTTTAGATGTTGACGGCTGCTTGACAAACGGAGATATTATATACACATCTGGCGGCGATGAGATTAAGCATTTCAACGTCAAAGACGGCTTGGCTATAAGCTCATGGATAAAAATGGGCTTGCATGCTGCTATTATAACGGGAAGAGAGTCTAAAATAGTTGAAAAAAGAGCGAATGAGCTCGGAATAAAGCATCTCTTTCAACATGTTAAAGATAAAGAGACGGCGATAAAAGAGCTTGCAAGCAAACTTGGGTTAAAGAGCTATGAAGTCGCAGCCATAGGCGATGATCTAAACGACTACAAGATGCTTAAATTTGCCGGTAGAAGTTTTACTCCAAAAGATGGCGTAAAAGAGATTAGAGAACTTGTTGACACTGTTTTGTCACAAAATGGCGGAGATGGTGCCATAAGAGAGATGATAGATATTTTAGTAGATGAGAACGATGCAAAAGATGAGTTCCTGTCCATGTGGATGTAGATTTTGAATATAAACTACTTTTTTATATTTTTTTCACTCTGCTTGCTGATGATTCTATTTCTGTTTAAGCCGATGGAGATTAAACAGCATGTATTTAAAGAGGTGCCGCTATTTACAATCTCCAACTTTACTATGCATGAGCTAGATCAAAAAGGACTTGTGACACTGATGAACGGGAGCAAAGCTTCAAGGTTTACAGATAGATATACGGTTGAGGAGATGGACTATACCGACAACTCAAAAGAGTATATGGCAAATATGAAATCAAACAG
>NZ_JAVVFL010000212.1:0-3469 GCF_032250635.1 Sulfurimonas sp. | reverse complement strand
TGTTTGTTCATATACAACACTGTCCACAATTGCTTTAAAAAAATAATCTTTCTCTTTGTTAGAGAGCTTATCTTTAATCTTGTCAAAATCAATTATACAACTAGCTGCCACATTTGGACAAGTGTAATAGTTTGGGAAGTTTTCTCTTACTGCGTAAAAAAATTCATATTCCTGTTTACTTTTAAATAATTCAATTGTATGATTTTCTTTTTGAATATTAGGGTTTATTGATACTTTCATTTTATCATCAGATGAATGTTTTAACTCTCTTGAATGTGTATTCTCATATTTTATAATTAATTCTTTTGCATAGTTTAAGTGTGTCCATTTGCATGCAATTTGATATGCTGATTTATTTTCTTCTAATGATTGTAAAATATCTAGATAGCTTATAACAAATTCTTCAAACTTTACATCAGGAATTGTATATGTTTGATTTCTATGCTGAATAAATCTATTATAAACTTTTTTTAAAACTACTGAACAATATAATTTGTCTTTTTCATTCTTTGCATAGTTTATTACTGCATCGATGAAATATTTGTCAAATACTTGTTTCATCATCACATTATCAATAATGCTCTGTCTATATTTACTTTCAAGGTTAAGTAATTGATCCCATTCAGATTTTTGTAACAATTCAAAAAGGTCTTCTGTTGTAAAATTCATTTATCTCTCTTTAATATAACTATTTATTCAATGAATATTATATACAAAAGAGCTTGATGTTTGCTAATTAAACAAACACGAAAAATGTTTATTTAAATGATTAAATCATTAAAAAAATGATAAGCTAAAAATAAAAAATCTGCATCGACATATAAATCTTGACGTATTGTCAAGAATAAAGTACAATAAACTTATGAGAATTATTTCCAATAAAACACTTAAGCAATTTTATGAAAATCCTTTATATAGTGATAGTAAGTCTTCACTACAGAGTTGGTATCAGGAGGCGTTAAAAGCTTCTTGGCAAACTCCAAATGAGGTAAAGGCTCAATATAAAAATGCAAGTATTATTGGAGATAGTAGAGTCGTGTTTAATATACATGGAAATAAATATAGATTGATTGTTAAGATAAATTATTATGCTTCAATCATATTTATAAGATTTGTCGGTACACATAAAGAGTATGACAAAATCAATGCAGTGGAGGTATAAGATGAATATAAAACCTATTAAAAACGAGCAAGATTATGAGAGTGCGCTTCAAAGAGTCGAGGTTCTTATGGATGCCGTGCCAGAAAGTGAAGAGTTTGATGAGCTTGAAGTGCTCACAACGCTTATTGAAGCTTATGAGACAAAGCATTACAAGATAGATGCACCTGATCCGATTTCAGCTATAAAATTTAGAATGGAGCAGGAAAATCTCAAGCAAAAAGATTTAGCCGCCGCACTCGGAGATGAGACAAGAGTTTCTAAGATTTTAAGCGGGCAAAGAGAGCTAACAGTGACAATGATAAGAAATCTGCATGAACAGTTTAAAATCCCTTTTGAAAGTTTGTTTGGGATAGGGAAGCTCTCTTATTAAGCAGTTTAATATCAGTCAAGTATAAAACGTAACTGGAAAAAAATAGTTCTCTAGCTCTTAACGCTCGCTTTAAGCAGAACTTTTAACTCCGCAATTTCTTCTCTAAGCAGTGAGAGTTCGCTGCTTGTGTGATTTTCGGCAACATGCACCTCCTCTACAATGTGCTCCTCCTCTTTTTTGTTTATAATCGACATCGCATCAACCACGATAGCAACGATGAGGTTAATCATAATAAAAGTTACGACAAAGATAAACGGAACAAAGAACATCCATGCCAGCGGGTAAACTTCCATGATTGGGCGTACGATTCCCATAGACCATGATTCTAGCGTCATAATTTGAAAAAGGGTGTAGAAAGATTCGCCGAGCGTTCCAAACCAATGGGGGAATTTCTCGGAGTAGAGCTGTGTTGCCATGATGGCAAAGATATAAAAGAAGAGACTCATAAGTGTTGCGATGGAGAGCATACCGGGTATAACGCTGATAAGTGCGGAGACTATCTTTCTCATCTGCGGTACGACTGTGACAAGCCTAAAGAGTCTTAGCACTCTTAAAACTCTCAGTATCTCAAAACCGGCACTTAGTGGAACAAGCGATATTGCCACAATGCTAAAGTCAAAAATGCTCCACGGGTCTTTGAAAAAAGAGAGCCTGTGAACATAGATGCGCATCGCAATCTCTATGGTAAAGATGGAGATAACAAGAGTGTTAAAAAGTGAAGTAACTCCGCCGAAATTTGCCATAAACCCTTTTGATGTCTCAAGCCCCATAGTTATACCGTTTAGGATGATAAGGTAGGTTATGAAGTTAACAAAGCTTTTGCTCTCTACAATCGTTTTGATTTTATTGTGCATTTGGTTCCTCTGAATTTTTTTGGAATTTTATCAACCTTTGAATAACACATGGCAGTTAATTTTATGTAGGTACAATTCGATTATGAAATATATACTACTTGTTTTTGCTCTTTTTTTTAGTGCATGCAGCATCAAGAATTATGAATATACGCAGACAAAAATCATCACTATAAAATCGCCAAAGATGAAGTTTTCAGACGTGGGTTATCTTAGAAACAGTGACAAATCCATAGAGCTTGAGCTCTTTATGGCGGGAAAAAGTATAGAGAAGATAACTCTAAACCATCTAGTCTGCACCAGTGAAGGGTGCATGAGCAAAAGCGGGTTTAACAAAGAGTATCTGAACTCTGCTTACCCCGATGATACCATGCAAAATATGCTGCTCTCACGCGCCATTTATGATGGCAAAAATCTAACAAAAACGGCAGACGGATTTGAGCAGCATATAAGAGATGAAGATGTAGATATAGTCTATAGAGTAAATTCAGATGCGGTATATTTTAAAGATAGAAAAAACGGCATAATTTTTAAGATAAAGGATTTAAATGAGTAAATTTGTAGGTGCACATGTAAGTGCAAGCGGAGGCGTTTTCAATGCGGTGGCAAATGCAGTGGCAATCGGAGCAAAAGCGTTCGCACTCTTTACAAAAAATCAGAGACAGTGGAACGGCAAAGAGCTTGATGGCGAAACGATAGAGAAGTTTAAAAAAGCTTTGCAAGAGAGCAGTATTTTGCCTCGTCATGTACTTCCGCATGACTCTTATCTTATAAATCTCGGTCACCCCGAAGCGGATAAAAGAGAAAAATCGATGGACGCTTTTTTGGATGAGGTTCAGAGATGTGAGCAGCTAGGACTTGACAGACTCAATTTTCATCCTGGGAGCCATCTTAAGCAGATAAGCGAAGATGAGTGTCTCGGCAAAATTGCAGATGCAATGAACAGAACTCTGGAGAAAACAAAAGGTGTAAGTTTGGTTCTTGAAAATACCGCGGGGCAGGGGAGCAATCTTGGCTTTAGGTTTGAGCATTTAGCACAGATTATTGACAGAGTAGAGGACAAAAGCCGTGTCGGAGTCTGCATAG
>NZ_JAVVFL010000211.1:0-3480 GCF_032250635.1 Sulfurimonas sp. | reverse complement strand
TTTCATCAAAGTTGCTGACATCCTGGCAAAAAAAACCACGCGAGAATTTTATTTTTATCCAGAGCATGGTGCTATTCATGATATCCGCTATTGCTTTATTTGTCATGGATGAACTGAAAAAAATAAGCTATATAGACAATATCTTGATCACTTTTGCAGTTTTTTGTTTTCTTCTTCTTTTTGTAAGTAGAAAAAAAATCAAAATAAAAGAGCAAAAAATTATCCACGCCGGCATTGAGTCAACCTTTGCTTTTAAGCCTGTGGAGCGCAATTTAAAAGGCAAAAGCATAGATAAGTTTTCTCACTATTTTTCTGGATTTAAGATAAAAAGAAGTCAGAAAGATTTTAGCGTGCGCGACATCTCTTCAAATTTTACTGCGGTGCAAGTAAAAGACTACATCGCCGAGCAAAAGCAGACGCAGTTTAAGTTGAATAATTTTTATAGAGAGTTGATTAACTTTATCAACTCTAAGGCTGATTTGTTGGGCTTTGAAAAGCTCAACATAAATACTTTGAGTACATATAATTTGCTCAAAGCAAAGGTACGAATCTTTAGAGCGTTTCAAAACTTAACAGATAAAAAATACTATGCGTCTATATCTCAGCTTTCTCAAATCGCCACCCCCGATGAGATGCGTTTTCTCTCTTTCCTGAGGGATTCTCAACATGAAAAGTACTGCAATATTTCAGTACTTCACGCCTTGGCGTTCATTAAAATAAAGGTTCTCTAAAATGACAAATACAGAATTAAAATATGGCTCTATCGATACATTGGAACAGGAGCTATTAGTTGAAAAAGCACAAGACCTCTTTATTCCGTTTGCAGTTCTGGGCGGAGCCTATGCGTTCACTTCGCAAAACTTCCATCTTCTTGCTGCCATATCTCTTTACATGCTGGTTATGTCCGTAATGCGTTTGCAGGCAAAATCAAATAAGCTTGAAAAAATTGCTAAGGCGTTGGGTACGCTTTCAAATGATGAGCAAAGCAGATATGCCGTGCA
This sequence comes from Sulfurimonas sp., assembly GCF_032250635.1. Lineage (GTDB taxonomy): Bacteria > Campylobacterota > Campylobacteria > Campylobacterales > Sulfurimonadaceae > Sulfurimonas. Next base: position 2,479 of record NZ_JAVVFL010000211.1, on the reverse strand, counting down.
TGCCGGTTCTGTCATCAAGCAACATAGACAAGATGTAATGTCCCCAGTCAGTACGCTTGATGAGATAAAAAAGCTACTAGGTTTATACTATAACTACAAACTAATTGAGTCCCAAGTGCTTTCCGCAAAAGAGTCAAATCATGTTACACCTGTACTCTTTAGCGATGAGATGTTAAAAGAGCACACTTGTGTAATGGCTACAACAGGTGGTGGTAAAACTGAAATGCTCATGAACGCTTATGTAGAGTCTCAGGTTGCCAGAGGCGGCGGTGTGTTTGCAGTGTTTGGCAAGAGTGACAACAATGTCCTGCAAACCACTCAAGCGATTGCAGCAAAGTACAATCGCCTTCAAGATTTTCTTGTGTATGATTTTACTGAAACTGAGACAGGTAAAACAAACACGAACACAATTAATCTCTTCGAAATGGGTAATCAAAAGCAAACTATTACAATGTTTGTTAACATAGCTGACATTAACGATAAAGATTCATGGGGACAGAGCAGCAAGTCATATCTTGTCGCGGCGCTTAAAGCAATACTGGTCCTGCGAGACGGCAACATGTTTGTTGACGTAGCCGCAATAGATCATATATACGAGGCGAACGATAAATTTGAAGAGTATAAAAAAAATATCAGAGAGCTTGATTATTTCGGATTTCATGCACTTGTTTCAAATTTGGAAAAACTCATAAAACTGCTTCTGATTTTTGATGAGATCTACAAAACTAACAATCAAGAGCTCACTGCCGCTCTCTACTCTGCAATGATTGCAAATATTGAAGAGGATATCGAGGATAACGTCGAGGCATCGTTCTCAAGTAATGAGGACCGAAATCATTTTCACTATGAGCTTAAAAACATTATTGCAGAGCAAAGCGCTGCACCAAGCTGGCAACAGATTAAGCAGAATTACAATGGTAATATGGAAACGCTCAGCGAAAAGTTTCCTGTACGTGAGGGCGTGTTTTATAAGCTTAATATTTCCATCGGGCAGTTGTCTAAACTTTTTGGATTTTTCGACTCCTTTGCATCCGTTTTAAAAAACAAATACCACGATATCAACCTGCTTGACGCCGTGGATTCAAACAAGATAGTTATAGTCAACTTACCAGGACAAAACAAAGTTTACTCACCAATTATCGCAGAGCTCCTAATCTCTCTATTGAACGTACTACTTGAGCGCCGCGGCAAAAGCTACATAAGTGATACAACAACGTTGTGTATACTTGATGAGATAAACTCATGGTTGAAGACTAAGGACAATAAGAGCTATGATTTAGGAGACATCTTGAGTGTAATCAGAGGTTTGAACATGGGAGCGGTTCTTAGTTTTCAGTCCGATTTAAAGAAGACATTGGGCGAGGTAGATGCGTCTCAGGTGTTTGGAAACGTTAACACGATTATAGCTCTCAGACTAACGGATACGGAGCTGCTCAAAAAGATAAACGAGCAACTTCCAAAGCGCGAAGTCTACACCATGGAGACGACAGTAAGTATAAACACAAACAATAAAAATAGTGCTAGAAGCAATGAAAAGCGCTTTAACAGAGAAGAGAAAGACTACTTAATGATTGAACAATTAAAGCAGATCAAAAAGGGAGAAGGATTTATTATACGTAATACTGCTGCGGCGTCATTTATGGCTAGATTTATAGCACAACCAAAGCTATATAAAACATCTAAGGACCCCGTGAGGCTAATTAAGTATATAGACCTTGAGACGCTTAGAAAGGATATGCATGTTTGGTAAATTATTCAATAAATTAACCGGCAACAAAACAGCTGAACGCGTCCATAATCAGCTAGACGCGCATCAAACTTTTAAAAAATCTTCTATCATGAACGCCGCGGCAGAGTTGAAGACAGTCGGACTAGAGGGCAGGGTATATAGAGAGGAGTATCGCTTATCTCTTCGCAGAAAGGAGCTAGAAAAACTAATGGACGATGCGGAACAAGTTCAAGATGTAAAAATGATGCAGCACGCACATGAAAAAGCGCAAGAATTGATAAAAGAGTATGAGACTCTTTTTGTGGACTACGAAAAACTAGTTGATATTAAAAGAGAAATATCAGGACTTAGTCATATTAAATACGAATCCCAAAAAAAGTTTCAAGATATCACAGCTACGCCAGATCCGCACTTTGAGTATTAAGAGGAGACAAAAAAATGAAAACGACAAATATGAAGTTTTTAGCTCTATTGTTGGCTCTCTTGTTCTCTTCGCATTCTCTACAAGCCTGCTGTGGCTGCGCAATAGTTGAAGTTGCGATGAAAGATCTAAACGCGACAGTTCAAAAATCAATAAAAGCCATGGACGGGAACTTGTCGCTGTTTTTTGATCAAACAGTCTTAAAAGATACTAACGACACAATGAAAGAAGCTAACTTAACCGTGATTGATTTAAATCAATCTGTTGAGATATCAAAACAGATAGATTTAAGTCTTCAAGAGATTAATTTCCTATTAGAGCAGTCGATT
>NZ_JAVVFL010000210.1:0-3573 GCF_032250635.1 Sulfurimonas sp. | reverse complement strand
GAGGAAGTTTCGTCTTTAGGCTTGTCAAACAGACCGCTCTCTCCAATGTTGTCATCTTCAAGAGTTGTCAGTTTTGCTGCCATTTTTTTAATATTTGTTGCATCTTTTACTTGGTTCGAAGCATTTTGAAGCTCTTTTTTATACGACAGCGCTTCATCTTTCATGCTCTTTACATTGAGTTCATCTTCAAACGACTCTTTCATGCTTCCTATAGTGTTTTTTGCGTTTCTAAAAAATTTAGCTATCTCCACCATCGTACTTGGAAGCTTATCGGGACCAAGGAACAAGATCGCCATAACGGCTATAATAAGTATCTCAGTAAAACCCATACCAAACATAAAAAATCCTCAAAATTATATAAGGTGACGATTTTATCTAAAGAATAATTAAACTACGATATAAACAGAGCAATCTCGTCTGCTAAAAGGTACTCTTTGTTATAAAAAGTATCATCTTTTATTATTAGTTTACTCTCTTGAACTAAAAGCTCAGCTCTCTTTAGCTCCTCTTTATTTAAAATGTTTTGTGCAACTCCAACAGATGAGCGAAATCCCAAAAATATCTGCTCTGTTTTTTTATCCTCAGACTCAAGCTGCTCTGTTTTTATATCCAGAGGATTTTTTATATACTCCTCGATATCCGTAGTGGGGTAGTATCTTTGCATGCCAAGTTTGCCGACAGCTCCGCTTCCAAGTCCTATGTAGTCTTTATAGTTCCAATAACCAAGGTTGTGCGTACTTTTGTATAAGCCGAAGTTGCTTATCTCATACTGCTCAAATCCAAAGTCTGTGATTTTCTTGAAAAACCAAGAGGTAAGCTTTAGCCTCTCTTTTGACATCTGCGGTTTTTTCTCAAAAGGAGTTCCCTCTTCAATGGTCAGCGCATAGGCGCTTAGATGGTTGATGGGAAGCGAGAAAGCAGTTTCTAGGTCATTTTCTAAAAGCTCTTTCGTGTCCCCGAGAGTTGCGTAGATGAGGTCAAGAGAAATATTTTCAAACCCTGCTTTTTTTGCATTTAAAACAGCCTCTTTTGCCTGAACGGAGCTGTGCGCACGGTTCAGCAGTTTTAGTTTTGCATCATCAAAACTCTGCACGCCGAAGCTAATTCTGTTGACGCCGAGTTTTCGCATGCCTCTTAGCCACTCTTCGGTTGCGCTGTTTGGATTTGCTTCGCTTGTTATCTCGATGTTTTTGCCCAGATAAGGCTTTAGCATCTCAAAGAGTTTTTCATAGAGTTTTGGCGCTACGGTTGAGGGAGTTCCGCCGCCTATAAAGAGTGACTCTATCTCTTTTGGCGCTACCTGAAATCTCTTTAGTTCAAATACAAGCTGCTCACAAAGTGCCTGCATATAGTCTTCTTTTAGGTGGAACTTGTCAACGTAAGAGTTAAACGCACAGTAGTAGCATTTTGAGTCACAAAAGGGAATGTGTATGTATAGCAGCAAATAGTATCTCCTGATTTATAGGGTGAATTATAGCTATATTTTTCTATCTTAGTAGATTTTAATTAATATAAATTAAAGCATTCTACGTTAAAGTGACATAATTTTTTTTTATATTTAAACTGTAGAAAGTATCTAAAAATGGCAAAGCTAGAAAATTATTTAACGCAAATAGCGGATTTTTACGAGAAGAGCGATGATTGTCAAAAAAGTTCTATTGTGGCTGCGATAGAGACAATTTTAAACGCTAAAGAAGAGGTAGCTATAGAAATAGATGAGATTTCAGCTCTGCCAAATAGAGAATCTTTGATGAGAGAGATTTCACTGCTTCAAGATGAGGCTATGCTTGTAATACTCCATATAAACCAGATTGAGGCAATAAAGCAGCTCTACGGTTTTGAGATGGTTCAAGATATCATCTCAAATAAAGCAGAGACTCTTAAGCATCTTATAAAAGATAGCGATGCATCCCTCTATAGTATAAATCTTCAGAAGTTTGCACTATTGGTGAAGAGTAAAAAACTTTTTGATAAGTATCTCTCGATTTTAAAATTTTCTATTTTCAATAATATAGAGAGCTTTACATATACAAGCTGTGACGGCTCAAGAGTAATCTCAGATTTTACGGCTGGAATCTCTTACGGTATAGAGCATCTTCATCACAGTGCCAACGTGGCGCTTCAAGAGGCAATGGTATCAAAACTCTCGTATAAGATATATAATATAAACCCAGAGTGTACGACTTTAGAAAAATCTAACCTGGATAAATATCAGGTATATAAAGATGCCCTCCACAACGGATACATAGTTCCATATTTTCAGCCTATAATAGACTCAAGAGACGGCTCCATCATGAAGTATGAGGCACTTGCAAGGCTTCAGCTTCCAGATGGCAGAGTCGTCCAGCCGTATGATTTTTTAAGCATAGCAATCGAAGATAGAACTTTTGAGTTTTTTACCAGACAGATGATGCAAAAGGTCTTTAACGTATATGATAAAACGTATGTCGAAATATCTATGAATTTGACATATGAGAATATAAAATCTCAGACAATGCTTGAGTATATAAAAAACAGGCTTGAGAAATACGGCGGTGAGAGAATTACGTTTGAGATAGTGGAGACTGAAGAGATAGACGACTATGAAGTAGTAGAGAATTTTATTTTAATGATTAAAGAGTATGGATGCAAAATATCTATAGATGATTTTGGATCAGGTTACTCAAACTTTACAAATCTAATAAAGTTAAATATAGATTTTATAAAAATTGACGGCACACTTATAATAAAATTGCTTAGCGATGAAAAAGCAAGATTGATGGTTCAGTGGCTTATACAGTTTGCAAAAAACATAAATATAAAGAGTATTGCAGAGTTTGTCAGTTCACATGAGATATCTGAGTGCGTAAAAGAGCTTGGAGTCGATTATCTTCAGGGGTATTATCATGGAGAGCCAAAAGAGGCTAAGTTTTACGGATTAGCGTAAATACCGGCTCTCTTTTGTCTTAAAAACTCTCTATTTTTTAGAGAGATTGCTTAGCGTATCTATAATCTCGTCCATTTTGTGGCTTATAAGGCTTACTTCGCCTGAGATGTCGTTAACATCACTTGCATTTTTGTTTAGTGCATCAGAGCTCTCAGAGATGGATTGAATAAGAACATTTGTCGTTGCAGATGTCTCAGCAAGACTTTTTTGGGTTCTCTCCGCAAGTTTACGAACTTCATCCGCAACAACCGCAAATCCTCTTCCATGCTCACCTGCACGCGCTGCTTCAATGGCTGCATTGAGTGCTAGAAGATTTGTCTGCTCTGCAATGTCGCCGATGGTTGCTAGAATAGTTTTTGTCTCATTTGCATTTGTAACAAGTGTTTGAAGATTCTCTACCATCTCGTTCTCTTTGTGAGCAACATTATGAATTCTATCAACAGCACTGTTTATCATCTCTTTTAGCTCTTTGATTGTACTGTTTGTAATTGTTGAGATGGTATCGTTTAGTCTGTTTGAAGACTCAACTATTGTATTTTGACTCTCTTGATTTTTTTGCTCCATGTTTTGGAGTGATTCTCCAAGAGAGTTAATGTTGTTTAAAAGGTCTGCCATTTTAGCTTCAACATCTATTTTGCTTCTTGTAG
>NZ_JAVVFL010000209.1:0-3575 GCF_032250635.1 Sulfurimonas sp. | reverse complement strand
CAACAAAGGTTGACGGAGTTTATGACAAAGATCCAAATAAGTTCAGCGATGCCCTAAAGCTGCCTGAACTGTCATACGAGCAGGCGCTTTCAGACAATATAAAAGTTATGGACGATACTTCCATCGCACTGGCAAAGGACAACTCGCTTCCAATTTTGGTATGTGATATGTTTAAAAAAGGCAATCTTTTGGATATTTTACAAAATGGAAATATGCAAAACTGCTCAATTGTAAGATAATTGTAAAAAAATAAAGGATATAAGATGAGAATAGAAGAGTTAACAGCAAAGATTTTAGACAACAACCCAAATATGGATCGCTACCAACTAGCAATAGCGGTTTCAAAAAGAACAGATGAGCTTTTAAACGGAGCGCCAACTAAGCTAAATGTTTCTAAAAATGTAAAAGTTGCAGATTTGGCTTTAATGGAGATAGCTGAGGGCCTTATAATAATCAAGGGCTTTGTGGATAACAAAAAATAGTTAATTGAGTCTGGGTCAAATGGATATCGAAAAAATAAAGCAGATAGATAATGTTGACTCGGCAACAGAGTACCTTTTTGAGCAGATGCCTCATAGCGATGCTCTTGAGAGAGCTTTGGAATACTCCAAAGTTGCACATGAAGAGCAGTTTAGAAAAAGTGGTCAACCCTATGTAGTCCACCCCATTTTAGTAGCAGCCATTGTCTCATCTATTACAAATGACGAGGCAATGGCGATAGCCGCACTCCTGCATGACATCGTAGAAGATACACATGTCAACATTGATGAGATTAAAAATCTTTTTGGTGAAGATGTCGCGCATTTAGTCGAGGGTCTCACAAAGATAGACAGCATTAGAGACGCCGAACTTATTCCCTCTAACTCCAATGAACGCCTTGTCGTATCGGCACTCTCTTTTCGAAAGATGCTCTTAGCAAGCATAAAAGATGTCAGGGTTTTGGTTATAAAGCTTTGTGACAGATTTCATAATATGCTCACCCTCGATGCACTTCCTGAGCAAAAGCAGCAGAGAATTGCCGAAGAGACTCTTGTCGTCTATTCACCAATAGCTCACCGTCTTGGAATCTCTTTTTTAAAAAATCTATTAGAAGATTTAAGTTTCTCATACCTTTTTAAAGAAGAGAAGCGTCATATAGATAGCTATCTTGATGCAAACTATCATGCAATAGAGATGAAGCTTGATGAGTTCAAGCAGTCGATAAATAAGGTTTTGGTCCAAAACGGCTTTTGTGAAGATGAGTTTGAGATACTCTCGCGTGTAAAACACACATACTCAATCTACCTTAAAATGCAGAGAAAAGGGGTTGGTATAGAGGAGGTTCTTGACCTTTTAGCGGTTAGAATATTGACCGATGATGCCGTCAAGTGTTACAAAATACTGGGACTTATCCATCTGCATTTTCAGCCTCTCTCTTCAAGATTTAAAGACTATATAGCTGTTCCTAAAGATAATGGATACAGAACGATTCATACGACTGTTTTTTATAATACTGCTATATTTGAGGTTCAAATTAGAACGTATGATATGCACAAAACTGCAGAACTAGGCGTTGCAGCGCACTGGAAATATAAGAGCGGCGGGAACAACAGCATAAAACTTGACTGGCTTCATAATCTAGGATACCAAAATGAGTCTGTTGAAGATTTTTATGACCTTATAAAAAACGACCTCTACAGCGAAGACATATCTGTTTTCTCTCCTACAGGTGAAGCCTTTACACTTCCTCGCGGTGCGGTAGTTCTTGATTTTGCTTATGCGGTTCATACTCATGTAGGCAACCATGCAAAATCTGCACTTGTTAACAAGGTAAAAACATCACTTATAAACGAGCTTCATAACGGGGATATCGTAAAAATAGAGGTCGGTGAGAGCAGCATAACCAGATGCAGCTGGATTGATGCGGTCAAAACGTCTAAAGCAAAAACCAATATGAAGTACAAATGCAATGCCAGAATAAGAGATATAAACTCCAGAACAAGTGTGAGTATAGTAGCTACTGCTATGAATCTTGGTTATTCAAGAGTCGAAGAGTGGTTCGATAAAAACGGCTGTGAAAAGGTAGCCACAATTGCTACGGATATTGAGCATTTTCGTGAAGTTATACACAAATATATAATAGACATAAATCAAAACAACAGATTTAAAAGATTTCTCTCAAGACACAGATTTAAGATAAAACGCTACCCTTTCGGAGATCTTGAGATTTATGCTACATCGGGAGTAAGTGACATAGTTTTTGACTACTGCTGCCATCCCAAAAATGGCGATGAGATAATGGCGTTTTTAGAGAAGGGCAAAGCACATGTGCACCACAAAATGTGCTCAAGTGCTTCAAAAAAACTTGAAAACCATGAACCGATGGTATTTATAAGATGGCAGAAACTAAACACGTTTAACTACAATATGATAGTCTCGCTTCACAGCGGAGTAGGGACTTTGGCGGAGTTCTTAAACTACCTTGCAAAATTAAAGATCGATATAACGCAGATAGAGCTTGGCAAAAATAGAAGCGAGACAACAAAGTATTGTGAGATTGGGTTTGAGAGCAAAGAAGCTGATATTAACTTGCTTCGTGGTAAAATCGAACAAAAAATAAAAGTAATACATCTCATTCGTACCGATGATGCTTACAAATAGACTATAAATAGGAAAAATAGAGAATTATGTTACAAGAAGCTTTAAGAGAGATACAACGAGGCAGTGCAGAGATAATAGATAATGAGAGAATTGAAAAACTATTAAAAGCGTACTTTGATGAGGGGAAAACATATACTGTAAAGGCGGGTTTTGACCCGACCGCACCGGATTTGCATCTTGGGCATACGGTGCTTTTGCAAAAACTCTCCACTTTTCAAAAATATGGCGCGAAAGTCCAGTTTCTTATCGGCGATTTTACTGCGCAAATAGGTGATCCTTCGGGAAAGAGTGCTACTAGAAAAACGCTAAGTGCTCTAGAGATACAAGAGAATGCAAAGAGCTACAAAGAGCAGGTTTTTAAGATTTTAGACCCTTTAAAAACTGAAGTTGTCTTTAACTCTGAGTGGATAAACCTGCTTGGGGCATCTGGGATGTTGACGCTTACGACAACATTTAATGTTGCAAGAATGCTTGAGCGCGATGATTTTGACAAAAGACACAAAAGCGGAATATCTATCTCAATCAGCGAATTTATCTACCCCCTGCTTCAGGGCTATGACAGTGTTCACCTCAAAAGTGACATCGAAATAGGCGGAACCGACCAGAAGTTCAACCTTCTGATGGGTCGTCATCTTCAACGTGCTTATGAGATAGGAAAAGAGCAGTCTGTTCTTATGATGCCTATCTTAGAGGGTCTCGATGGCGTGCAGAAGATGAGTAAATCTCTAAATAACTACATAGGCGTAGCAGATGAACCAAACGACATGTTTGGAAAAGTGCTAAGCGTTTCTGATGAACTTATGTGGAGATATTACGAGCTTTTGAGTGCAAAAACATTGGATGAGATTGAAGTTCTAAAAAACGGCGTGACCGACGGTTCTCTTCATCCAAAAAAGGTCAAAGAGGATTTGGCAATGGAAATAACTGCCAGATTT